>CAVKTV010000009.1:0-24825 GCA_963659075.1 Lachnospiraceae bacterium
TATCCTAGACATCTTTACTGCTTGATGCCAACCACAACTATTTTTAGATATTCTTTCTAATTCTTCATTGTTTAGATAATGTAGTAAATTATTATAGAAGATAGAAATGACATTATCATAACTAGCTTGTGCGTTGAATCTACCAGAGATATGTGGCGTGATATAAACATTTTCTACATTCCATAGATCCATATTTTTAGGAAGTGGTTCATATTCTAAAACATCTAAACACGCTGCAGATAGATATTTTTCTTTCATGATTTTTACTAAATCTTTTGTGACGATGGCAGAACCTCTACCTACATTCATGATGACTGCACCTTTTTTCATTTTATGAAATCTGTCATAATCAAACATATGAATCGTTTCTTTTGTTTCAGGTAAAGATAAAACAACAATATCCATATCTGGTAAAACAGAATCTAATTCACCCATTGTATACAATGCTTCTAAGTAGTCAGGTGTATCGTGCTTTGTACGACGAATACCATATACTTTCGCACCTAAAAGATGCATTGTTTGAGCGTATTTGCTACCGATATTACCCATACCAACAGATAATATCTTTAAGTTGGAAATAGTTGGTACAGAACCTAGATTTGTCCATTCATGCTTCGCGGCAACTTTTTCATATTCGAATAGTTTTTTGGTGATAGCTAATGTGCACGCAAGTAAATGTTCTGATATGGCAATATCGTATGCACCAGAAGCGTTAGTTAAAAGAATAGATTCTGGAATATCACAATATGTGTTAGCTCCAGCAGAATCTAATTGGAGCCATTTTGTAGATCCTAGATCAATCATATCTTTCTTTGGATTTCCAAAAATGATATCAACATCTTTAAAGTCTTCATTTGTGACTGTTGTTTTTTCTTTGAAATTACATTCTATATTTGTATCTTGAAACTTCTTCTTCATTTCATCTGTAATTGGTGTTAAAAATAATGCTTTCATAATATTCTCCCAACAATATGCATTTATTGTAACTATTTTTAAACAAATTTGTAGTATAAAATAGAAAGAGAAAGAAGGAGATTTTTTATGTTGAAACATATTAAATGGACAGATGTCTTGATGTCACTTGCATATGTTGTAGCGGGTGTTTTATTGGTAATATTTCCAAATGAAAGTGGACAAGTTATATCTTATATTGTAGGTGGTAGTGCTGTTGTATATGGAATTGTGTCTTTAACAGCGTATTTCCTAGCGGATATTCGTGATACGTTGTACAACAATCATTTTGTGTTAGGCTTGATGGCAATTATATTTGGTGTCGCAATCATTGTGAAGAAAGATCTAATTGTTGATTTGATACCATTTATTTTAGGCTTATGTATTGTTACGAGTGGGTTGATTAAATTACATCGTGCAGTCATTGCCTCAAGAATTAAATATGATGCTTCTTTAACATATGCGTTATTAGGTGTTGTATCTATCATCTTTGGTGTTGTTGTAATGTTCTTCTTGAGTGGAGAAACTGCTCAAAACATCATCTTTACAGTCATTGGTTGTGGAATGATTTATAGTGGATTATCTGACTTGTTTATTCAATTCTTTTTGGCGAATAAATTTAATACATTCATTAGAGCTTTTGAAGATGCAATCAATCAAAAACAAAATAATATTGTAAATGTTGAAGCGATTGAAAAACCAGTAGAAGAAACAAACCAAGAAGATTCTAATATTTAGATATTGTATATATCTGTGGTAGAATGAGTCGGCGGAGGTTTTGCGATGTTTAATGATTGGTTTAGTATAGGACCATTTACGATACATGGATATGGAGTTATGATTGCGGCTGGTATCTTGGTTGCATCTTGGCTTGCTTCTAAGCTATGTAAGAAAAATGGTCTTGATTATGAAAATATAGATTCCTTTATCATATTTGTAATTGTGATTGGTTATGTGTTTAGTAAGTTGACATATTGTTTGACAGTGTTTGATCAATTTTTAAAAGATCCTCTTAGTACACTTGGATCTAGTGGTTGGGTCGTATATGGTGGTGTGCTAGGTGGTATTCTAGCTGCCGCAATTTGGTGTAAATGGAAAAAGTGGAAGTTCATGGACTATTTTCCTGTACTGATGCCATGCGTTGCCTTGGCACAAGGATTTGGTAGAATTGGTTGTTTCTTTGCGGGATGTTGTGGTGGTGTAGTAACAGATGCATGGTATGGGATTCAATTTCCGGTTAGTTCACTTGCGTGGACAACAACACAGAAAATCGTTCCTACACAATTACTATCTAGTGCTGGAGATTTTCTAATCTTTGCGTTTTTGTACTATAACTTAAACAAAGGAAAACATCCTGAAGATACAGGTGCTTGGTATTTGATTCTATATTCTTTAGGTAGATTCGTGATTGAATTTTTTAGAGGTGATTTGGTGAGGGGACAAATTGGTCCATTTTCAACATCACAATTTATATCATTATTTGTATTTGTATTTGGTGCTTATCTAATTTGGAATAGACAAAGGAAAGAGGAAAAGGTATGAAAATTGGTATTGCGAATGATCACTCAGCTGTAGAAATGAAGAATGAAGTCAAAGCGTATTTAGAAAGTTTAGGTTACGAAGTCATCAATTATGGAACAGATACAAATGATTCTGTAGATTATCCATTATATGGTGAAAAAGTCGCAGAAGCAGTTGCGAGTGGTGAAGTTGATAGAGGCGTTGCGATTTGTGGAACTGGTGTAGGAATTGGACTTGCTTGTAATAAAGTGAAAGGTATTCGTGCATGTACTTGCTCAGAACCATATAGTGCAGAATATTCTAGACGCCATAATAACGCAAATGTTGTAACATTTGGTGCTAGAGTAATTGGACCAGAAACCGCAAAACAAATCGTCAAAGTGTTTATGGAAACTGAATTTGAAGGTGGTAGACACGAAAGACGTGTGAATCAATTGATTGAGATTGAAAATAAATATTTCAAGTAGAATGGTTGAAAAATCATTCTTTTTCTTTATAATTTTCCCAAAAGAAAAGAGGACTCAGTTATGTATTATTTAGATATGCATTGTGACACAATTACAAGATTATTACGAAATGCTGATGAAGGAAAAGATTCTTCTTTAAGAAAAAATGATCTTCATATTGATTTAGAAAGAATGAAACAATCCAACTATCTCTTACAAAATTTTGCGGTATTTACTCCACTTGGACATGTAGATGATCCAATGTATTTTGCCTTACGTGCAATTGATAAATACTATGAAGAAATCGATCAAAATACAGATATCATTAAACCTGTATATTCTTATCAAGATATCATGAAAAACAAAGAAGAAGGTTATATGTCTGCGATGTTGACACTGGAAGAAGGTGCTGTCGTACATAATGATCTACGTGTGTTAAGAGATTTCTATCGACTTGGTGTAAGAATGATTACTTTAACGTGGAACTATGAAAATGGTATTGCTTTCCCTAACTTTACACCTTCAAAAGATATGGATCGTAACGATATGTTAAGACATATCAATGATACAGATGGACTAACAGAATTTGGTGTGGAGTATGTCAAAGAATGTAATAAATTAGGTATCATTGTCGATGTATCTCATCTAGGAGATAAAGGATTCTGGGATGTAATCTCTCTATCTACAAAACCAATCGTAGCTTCTCACTCTAACGCAAGAAGTGTATGTGGTGTTGCGAGAAATATGAGTGATGAGATGATACTTGCCTTACATAAAAATGGTGGTGTCATGGGAATGAACTATTGTGATGATTTTGTAAGTGATGATAGTGATGGAAGTGTTAAGAATCTTGTGAAACATATCAATCATATTCGTGATTTAGGATGTATTGATAATATTGGACTTGGCTCTGATTTTGATGGTATTTCTACACGTAAAGAAATGGAAGAGTGTGGAAAGATGTATGAACTTGTAGATGCTTTGAAACAAGAAGGATATACAGAAGAAGAAATTGAAAAGATTTGTTATAAAAATGTATTGCGTGTTTATGAAGAAGTTTTGTTATAATGAAACCAATGAGTGATATAACAAAATTAAAACTAGCATACGCGATGAGAGAATGTATGGAAAAAGCGACTGTAGAAGATATTACGGTTCGTTCGATTTGCCAAAAGGGTGGATTTTCTAGACAAACATTCTATCGTTGTTTCCAAGATAAATATGAATTGATCAATTGGTATTTTGATCGTATTTTAAATGAGTCTTTTAAAGAAATGGGAAAAGGAACTACCATTCGAGAAAGTTTAGTTTTAAAGTTTCGTTATATTCAACAAGAACAATTGTTTTTTAGGGCAGGCTTTAAAAGTGATGAACAAAACAATCTTACAGATCATGATTTTAAAATGATATTTGCGTTCTATAAGAATCTCATTCATGAAAAGAGTGGGAGTTATCCAAAACAGAATATACAAGATGTATTAGAGATGTATTGTCATTCTTCTGTTTATATGACAGTGAAATGGATCATGAATGAGAATGATAAAAGTGCAGAGGAGTTGGCAGATCTGATGGTTGAAGCGATGCCACTTGTGTTATCAGATTTGTTTAAAAAACTAGAAATATTAGCTTAAATATCACAGAAATGTGATATTTTTTTGAATTGTTTATGAAAATAGTTTTCATAAACTATGTAAACTTTTCTGAAAAACGCCTTTCATTTTATTGCATATGTTTTTTTTAAGGAATAAACTTGAAACATGATTTGTTAGAAAGCAAATGATGATGAGGAGGAAATACAGATGGGCAAGTATATCGTAAAACGTTTAGCTATTGGTATATTGACTCTGTTTATTCTTGCGACGATTACCTTCTTCTTGATGCATGCCATCCCAGGAAGTCCTTTTGGAGCAGATAATAAGAGTTTAACTGCTGAACAATATGCAGCAATGGAGGCAAAATATAATTTAGATAAACCATTGTTACAACAATATGGGACTTACATGGTGAATCTATTACATATGGATTTTGGTGAAAGTATCTCAAAGAAAGGTGAGCTTGTATCCGATATCATTATCAAAAGAGCTCCTGTAACTGCGAAATTAGGTGCTTGTGCATTTGTGATCTCAGTTGTTGTTGGAATTACACTTGGTATTGTAGGTGCTTTAACGAAAAAGAAATCCGTAAATGGTTTAATTACTTTTTTGGCAACAATGGGTGTTTCATTACCAAGTTTCATTGTGGCAATCTTATTAATGATTTTCTTTGGTGTTAAATTAAAGATTTTTCCATTACTTGGTTTAAATGATGCGAAGAGTTATGTTCTTCCTACGATTGCCTTAAGTATTGGGCCAATCGCAATGGTTACTCGTTTAACAAGATCATCTTTAAAAGATGTCATGAATAAAGACTATATCATCTTGGCTAGAAGTAAAGGTACAGATGATATTCGTGTCATTATCAAACACGCTTTAAGAAATGCACTATTACCAGTTATTACATATTGTGGACCTTTATTTGCAGGGCTAGTTACTGGTAGTTTCGTTGTTGAAACGTTATTTACGATTCCTGGAATTGGAAAAGAATTTACAAGTTCTGTAACGAATAGAGATTATCCAATGATTATGGGACTCACAATATTCTTAGGAGCAATTGTTATTATCATGCAGCTAGCGAGTGATATCGTTGCCGCATTAGTTGATCCACGTATCAAGGTGAAGAGTTAGGAGGGTGAATCATGTCAGAAGTAAAAATGAAATATGATCCATCCATGTTTGAAAAGTTGGATGACAGTGAAAAGAATGATGAAGCGATTGCGATGGAATCGAAAACATTCTTACAAGATACTTGGAGAAGATTTTCACAGAATAAACTTGCGATATTAGGTTTGATCGTTCTACTCATTATGATTGGATTAGCGATATTTGTTCCAATCTTTTCAAAATATACATATGATGGACAAGATCTCGCAAATACAAATAGTCTTCCTTCCGCAATTCATTTACTAGGTACAGATAAATTAGGAAGAGATATCCTAGTTCGTGTATGTTCTGGTATGAGAGTTACATTGGCGATTGGATTTGCTTCAGCCGCAATTAACTTATGTATTGGAATTATCTATGGTGGATGTGCAGGATATTTTGGTGGAAGAGTTGATATGACATTGATGAGAATCGTAGATATTATCGATTCCGTTCCATCTTTGTTGTATACGATCATGATTTTGATGGTATTTGGAAATAGTATCTTTTCTATGATGCTTGCGATTTCCTTGACATCATGGATCACAATGGCACGTCAAGTTAGAGCACAAGTCATGAGTTTAAAAGAAATGGAATTTGCGATGGCTGCGAAAGTTATTGGCTGTTCTGATATTCGAATCTTATTGAAGCATCTTGTAGTGAATGCATTAGGACCTATCATTGTATGTCTAACAATGATGATTCCTTCCGCAATCTTTACAGAAAGCTCATTAAGTTTTATTGGTATTGGTATTCAAGCACCTGCTTGTTCATTAGGTTCTTTAGCTAATGAAGCTAGACAGCTCATCAATACACAACCATTACAAGTAGTATGGCCAGTTATCGCAATTGCGTTAATTACACTATCTTTAAACTTTATTGGAGATGGTATTGGTGAAGCTTTGGAAGCAAAACGATAGGAGGTGTGAAAAATGTCCTTATTAAAAGTAGAAGATCTACATACAGAATTTCAAACAGATCAAGGCGTTGTTCACGCTGTACGTGGTGTTTCCTTTGAGTTAAAACAAGGTGAAGTTTTAGGAATCGTTGGTGAATCTGGTTCTGGTAAATCACAGACAATGTATACAATCATGGGTTTATTAAGTGAAAATGCATTGCCAGTTAAAGGAAAAGTTACATTTGATGGAAAAGATATCAGTGCAGAATCTTTTTCTAGTAAAAAAGAATATAACAAGATGATGAATGAAATTCGTGGAAATACGATTTCCATGATTTTCCAGGATCCAATGACTTTCTTGAATCCAGTATTAAAAATTGGTACACAATTGATTGAACCAATCATGAATCATAAGAAAGTATCTAAGAAAGAAGCTTATGACATCGCAATCAATTTGATGAAACAAGTTGGTATTCCTAGTCCAGAAAAAAGAATTAATCAATATCCATTTGAATTCTCAGGTGGTATGAGACAAAGAATCATTATCGCGATTGCCTTAGCATGTTCTCCAAAATTAATTATTGCGGATGAACCAACAACAGCGTTAGACGTTACGATTCAAGCGCAAGTATTGGAGCTTATTAATTCATTAAAAGAAGAAAGTGAATCTTCTATTATCATGATTACACATGATTTAGGAGTTGTAGCGAAGCTATGTGATAGAGTGGCTATCATGTATGGTGGAAAAATCGTAGAAATTGGAACAGATAGAGAAATCTTCTATGAATCAAAACATCCTTATACACAAGGCTTGTTGAGTTGTATTACAAATCCAGAAGATGATTCTGATGAAGATCTACAACCAATTCCTGGTACGCCACCAGATTTATTAAAACCACCGGTTGGTTGTCCATTCTATGCAAGATGCCAACACGCTATGAAAATATGTAAAGAACAATTGCCTGAAACAACAACATTCTCTGAAACACATCAATGTGCATGTTGGTTGATTCAAGCAAAGGAGGCAAGTCATGAGTGATGTAATTTTAAAAGTAGAAAATCTAAAGACTTACTTCGATGTTACAAAAGGCGTGTTCGCAAAGAAACAAATCGTTAAAGCTGTAGATGATGTAAGCTTTGAAGTTATGAAAAATGAAACGTTTGGACTTGTAGGAGAGTCTGGATGTGGAAAGAGTACATTAGGTAGAACAATCGTTAAACTATATGATCCTACAGATGGCTCTATTAACTTTGAAGGAAAAGATATTTCAAAGATCAAAGGGAAAGAATTAAAAGCGTATCGTAAAGATATGCAGATGATCTTCCAAGATCCATATGCTTCTTTAAACCCTAGAATGACAGTTGGTGAAATTATCAAAGAACCAATGAAAATCTTTAACATCTATGATACAGATGCGGAAAGAGAAGCTAGAGTTAGAGAACTATTAGATATCGTTTCTTTAAAACCAGATCATATTCGTAGATATCCTGCAGAATTCTCTGGCGGTCAAAGACAACGTATTGGTATCGCTAGAGCGTTAGCGGTAAATCCAAAGTTTATTGTTTGTGATGAACCAATTAGTGCGTTAGATGCTTCCATTCAAGCGCAGGTCATCAATTTGTTGAAACACATTCAAAAAGAAATGGGAATTTCCTATATCTTTATCGCACATGATCTTGGCATGGTAAAACATATCAGTGATCGTATTGGTGTTATGTATCTTGGTCACTTAGTAGAATGTGGACCTAGTGATGCAGTTTATCACACACCATTACATCCATATACACAAGCACTTCTCTCTGCGATTCCAATTCCGGATCCAGACGTCGCTAAGGCAAAACAGAGAATTGTCTTGGAAGGTGAGATTCCTTCACCAATCAACACACCTGCGGGTTGTCCTTTCGCATCTAGATGTCCTCGAGCAACGGAAAGATGTAAGAAGGAAACACCTAAGTCTATACAACTTGGTGAACGCAGTGTTGCTTGTTTCTTATATGAAAAGTGAAAAGGAGAGAAAAATTTATGAACAAGGTATTGAAATCCGTATTATCTACGACAATGGTACTTGGTTTAGCTGCTTGCTCCAGTAGCTCAAGTTCCACTGCCGCAACTTCCACTTCCGGTAGTAGCGTACTTAAAGTAGCTATCGGTGGTGAACCTAACTACGCTGATGCTGCTATCGCTTCTGATAGTATCACAGGTAGTGTAACAATGTTGACACAGACAGTTCTTTATCGATTGACTTCCTCAGGCGATATTGAACCAGCTGCCGCAACAGGTTACGATGTTAGCGATGATGGTCTAACATATACATTCCATTTAAGAGAAGGTTTGAAATGGAGTGATGGCTCTGACTTAACAGCGAAAGATTTTGAGTATGGTGTTAAGAGATCTCTAGGTATGAGCGTAGCTGATGCTGGATTTAACACATATATTTCTAACTATCTAAAGAATGGTGATAAGTACAATGAAAGTAACGCTGTATCTGAAATGACAGATCTTGGTGTTGAAGCTACAGATGATACAACACTTGTATTTACTCTACAAAAGCCATGTGATTATTTCCCATGCTTAACAACATTAGGTGTTTATTCACCAGCTAAGGAAGGTTCTTACACAGAACATGATTATACATGGGCTGATGATACTTCTATCCCAGTTTCTGGTCCTTATAAGATTACTTCTGTTGACCGTTCTACAGAAATCGTATTGGAAAAGAATGAATACTGGTATGATGCTGACAATGTAACAACAGATGAAATTGATTATGAAGTAATTACAGATACATCTGCACAATTGATGGCTTATCAGAATGGTGAAGTTGATTTCGCAACAAGCTTAGATACATCTGTAATCAACCAATATCAAGGTGAAGAAGATCTAGTATTACCTGGTGGTGTTATCAACTATTATGTTGAACTTTATACAGCTGATGGTACAACATGTGAAGCATTAGCTGATAAGGATATCCGTAAGGCAATTTCTGAAGGTGTTAACCGTGAAGAATTATGTAACGCTTTAGATGCTGGTGATCTTTATGTTCCACTTTATGGTTTCGTTCCATCTGGACTTCCAGGAGGAGCTGATGGTTCTGACTTCCGTACAGAAGGTGGAGATTTGATCACAGAAGATCTAGAAGATGCTAAGAAGATCATGGAAAGCAAAGGATATACAGAAGACAATCCTCTAGAAATTGAATATTACTACAATGATTCTTCTATCCACTCAACAGTAGCTCAAGTTCTACAACAACAATTAGCTAAGATCAACATCAATCTAACTCTAAAGACTGGTGAAATCAGAACATTCTTCTCTGATCGTACAAATGGTAACTTCCAAGCAGCTAGAAACGCTTATTCAGCTGACTACATGGATGTATCCAACTATCTAAGTCTATGGACATATGATACACAATCCACAAAGGTTACTTCTGATGAAAAATATGATGAACTATATTATGCTGCTGAAAATACAACAGATCATGATGAACGTTACAAGCTCTTACATGAAGCTGAAGAATACTTCATTAAAGAAATGAACTACAATGTTCCATTATTCCAATATGGTTCATTCTACCTATTAAGATCTGGAATCACAGGTATTGAATTCACACCACAGGGTTCTGCTGATCTAACATACGTAAAATTATCTTAATGAAATAAACCAGGTTGCAGAAGCTGTAGCCTGGTTTCTGTTTTTTGGAGGACTTATGAAATTTGATTTAACAAAACCATATTGTTATTACTTTAATGAAATCACTAAGATACCACATGGTTCTTATAATGAAAAAGCCATTAGTGATTATGTTGTTTCTTTTGCGAAAGAACATGCATTAAAATATGTACAAGATGAAAAGAATAACGTGATCATTTATAAAGATGCTTCTCAAGGATATGAAGAATATGATCCTTTAATGTTACAAGGACATCTAGATATGGTTTGTGAAGCAGTGTCTGGATTGGATTTTGATTTTGAAAAACAACCAATTGAAACCTATGTAGATGAACAAGGAAGATTGCGTGCAAAAGGTACAACACTTGGTGCAGATGATGGTATGGGTGTTGCAGAAATGCTAGCGATCCTTGCGGATGATTCTTTAAAACATCCACCATTAGAATGTGTCTTTACAGTACAAGAAGAAGTTGGTATGTTTGGCGCATTTGCGCTAGATAAATCATTGATTCATTCTCATCGTATGATTTCATTAGATGGTGGTGGTGAAGTTTTGACTGCGGTATCTAGTGCAGGTGGTGTCAATGTCATCAATACAATTCCTTGTACATTTGTAAAAAACACAAAGCCTACGTATTCTTTGAAAGTGACAGGATTGCTTGGGGGTCATTCTGGTGGAGAAATTCATAAAGAAAGAGGTAATGCAAATAAACTTGTCACAAGAATCATAAAAGAAATGATGAAAAATGTAGATGTTTCTTTGATCTCAATTGATGGTGGAACAAAAGATAATGCGATTACTAGAGAATCTATTGCGGTATTTAGTAGTGCGACATCCTATGAACAAATCAAAGAGTTGGTTGATCAGCTCACAAAGAAGATCTATGTGGAATTTGCAGATTCTGATCCTGGATTTAAGAGTGAATTATCTAAAGAAGACACGAAAGAACGATGTATGGATGAAACAAGTACAAAGAATGTAATTGATTATATGTATCTTGTTCCAAATGGTTTCCAACACAGATCAACTGTTATTGAAGGGTTGACATTAACAAGTTTAAATCTAGGTATTGTTAAAACAGAATCAGATAAAGTCATTTGTAATTCTTCGCTAAGAAGTGCGCTAGAAGAAGCATTAGATGACTATATAGATCATCTTGTAGTACTTGCACAGTATACTGGTGGATCTGTTACAACATTTGCACGCTATCCAGGATGGAAATATGATGAGAACTCCAAAATCAGAAAAACATTTAAAGAAGTACTTGCGAAGTTGTATGATGGAAAAGAGCTTTTAGAAAGAGCTGGACATGGTGGATTAGAATGTGCAATCTTTACACAAATTGATGGTGGAATGGATATTATCACTTGTGGTCCTATTTCTGAAGGTTGTCATACACCAGATGAATTTTTAGATTTAGCTAGTTTTGATAGAACATATCAATTATTAACAACAATCATTGCGAGTGTAGATAGGAAGGCGTAGAAATGAAAAAAGGTTTAGTCGTAATTTTAAGTGGTGCTTGTTCTGTAGGAAAGCATGATTTAACAGATCGTTTATTAAATGATAAAGATCTTGATTTGATGTATTCTGTTTCTTTAACAACAAGACCAAAGAAAGAAAAAGAAGTTGATGGAAAAGATTATTATTTCGTTGATTTTGAAAGTTTCGCAGAAGCAGTTAAAAAACATCAATTATTAGAATATACAGAATTCAATGGCTGGTATTATGGAACACCAAAGAATCAAGTTGAATTTTTAAGAGATTCTGGAAAGAATGTTTTGATTACTGTAGAAGCACAAGGTGTTGGCCCAATTAAGTTGGAATTACCAGATGCATTGGCTATCTTTGTTACACCTGCATCGATTGAAGAATTAGAAACAAACATTCATGCAATCTATCAAGACGAAGATGCAAGTGCACAACGTCGTATCAATAAGGCAAAGATGGATATGGAACTAGCACCATTATTTACAAATGTTGTAAAGAGTGAAGACGCTGATAAAACATATGAAGAAGTAAAACATATGATTTTAGAAGCATTAAAAGGTGAATAAGTATGTATTCTAAAGAAACATTGAATCGTTATGCAGATGTTCTTTTAGAAAAAGGTGTAAATCTTCAAAAAGGACAATATTTATTACTACAATGTTGTCCAGATACATTGGAGCTGGCAGAAATCATCAGTGAAAAAGCATTACAAAAAGGTGCGAAGGATGTACATGTTTCTATCAGTGATCCTAATATCGATCATTTGCGCGCAAAGTATTTAGATAAAGAACAATGTAGAACAGTCATGGATTGGCAAAAAGAAGAACTAGATTCTTATCTTAGAGAAGATTGTGTACAATTAGGACTCATGGGAACATATCCAACACTCTATGAAGATGTAGATGATGAAAATGCGATGGCAATCGCACAGGCAAAAAATGAAGTGCGTAATGTTGTTCGTAAGTATATTCATGATGGGTCTTTACAATGGACAGGAACTGCTTATCCAACAAAACAATGGGCAAAACAAGTATATCCAGAAATGGATGAAGAAGACGCGCTTGTTCAATTAGAAAAAGATATTGCGCATATGATGCGCTTGGATACAGAAAATCCACTACAAGCTTGGGATGATCATTGTTCTAAATTGAGGAGCGTTGGTGATAAGTTAAATGCTTATCAATTTGAAAAATTACATCTAACAAGTGAATTAGGGACAGATTTAACAGTAGGACTTGTAGAAAATCATATTTGGTGCTCTGCGGCAGATATGGGTGAAGCGAATGTTAGAGCGAAATACATTGCAAATATGCCTACAGAAGAAATCTTTACAGATCCACATTGTGATCAAGTAAATGGCATTGCCTATGCTTCCAAACCATTGGTCATCAATGGAAAATTAGTAAAAGATTTTTGGATCAAATTTGAAGATGGTCTAGCAGTTGGTTGTGGTGCGAGCCAAAATGTTGAATTTTTGAAGGATGCTTTATTCCATGATGAAAGAACTAGAAGACTTGGTGAAGTGGCACTTGTTTCAAAACAATCTCCAATCAATCAGATGCATCGCTTATTCTACAATGGTTTGATTGATGAAAATGCGGCAAGTCATTTGGCTTTTGGTTCTAGTTTTCCAACAAATATTCAAGATGGCATTACAATGAGTGAAGAAGAATTGATTGCACATGGTGTCAATGTTGCCTCAAGTCATCATGATTTTATGGTTGGTACAGAACATTATCATGTGGAAGGTATCACAAAAGATGGAAGAGTCATTGTGATCATGGATGAAGGAGACTTTGTTTTATGAACATCTCAAAAGAAGACTTTTTAACAGATATTCCTAGTGTAGATGATTTGTCATCTAAATTAGTTTCTTATCGTAAACAATGTGAAATCATAGATCAATGGTTACTAAAAAGATTTGATACGATCTTACCAATGATCATGAAAAGAGAAGGAATTGATACATGGGTCATTTGTAACAACGAACATAACGAAGATCCTGTATTTCGTACATTAACACCAGCATTGATGATGAGTGCTAGAAGACTAACGATTTTAGTCATGCATTTAAATGAAGAAGGTGTTGTAGAAAGATATTCTTTTACACATCCTGTTCCTGACGTTGCACATTTATATACACCTTGTTGGTTGAATCCAAAAGATGCAGTTTGGGGAAATGATAAGTATTTCCTGGAAAATAAGAAAGGCGTGAAAGTATCAGAACAACCAGAAACACAATGGGAATGTTTTGGAAGAGTGATTCATGAATTGAAGCCAAACAAAATAGGCCTAGATTATTCAGAATATGATGCATATGCGGATGGATTATCACATAGTTTGTATTTGAAAGTGATGGATTCTTTATATCCAGAAGATAAAGATAAGGTCATATCCGCTGAACCATTGTGCGTTGGTTGGCTAGAAACAAGATTAGATGAAGAATTAGATGTGTATAATGGCGTTGTACAAATTGCACATGCGTTAATTAAAGAAGCATATTCTTCTAGAGTGATTCATCCAGGTATTACAACCAATGATGATGTTCGCTTTTGGATGATGGAAAAAGCGAAAAGTTTAGGATTAGAACCATGGTTTGATTTTGAAACTTCTATTATTCGAAAAGATGAAGAAGTAGAAGGTGAAACGATCATTAAACCTGGAGATGTATTACATTGTGATATTGGATTTCGTTATTTAGGTCTATGTACAGATACACAAGAAATGGCATATATTCTCAAGAGTGATGAAATAGATGCACCAGAAGAATTGAAACAGGCAATGCAAACTGTCAATCAATTACAAGACATTACATTAAATTTATTCGAAGTTGGTAAAACAGGAAACGAAGTTCTAAAACAAGCAAGAGATGAGGCAATCAAACAAGGCATTGAACCTTGTATCTATTCTCATCCTTTAGGATTTGATGGTCACGCAGCTGGACCAACGATTGGTTTGTGGGATCATCAAGATGGCGTAGAACATGAAGGAGATTATATCATTCATGATCACACATGTTATTCATTAGAACTAAACGCAACAGTAGAATTTTTTGGAAAAAAGCAGATATTTAGTATGGAATCTGATATCATGATTCGAGATAAGAAAAAATATTTCTTAGCTGGAAGACAAACGAATTTTCACTTAGTGAAATAGGAGGAAAAATGAAAGAAATCGTAACAAAGAATGCACCGGCAGCGATTGGTCCTTACGCACAAGGATACATCACAAAAGACTTTGTATTTACTTCAGGTCAATTAGGTGTTGATCCTACAACAGGAGAAGCGCCTGTCGGAATTGCGGCACAAGCTGAATGGTCATGTAAGAATGTTAGTGCTATTTTAGAAGAAGCAGGAAGTGATGCTACAAAAGTCATCAAAACAACATGCTTCTTAGCTGATATGAATGATTTTGCGGCATTCAATGAAGTGTATGCGAAATACTTCACTGGTAAACCTGCAAGAAGTTGTGTGGCAGTAAAAACATTACCTAAAGGCTTACTTTGCGAAATTGAAGCAGTTGCGGAATTATAAGAAAGATGAGTTACACTTTGATGAAGGTGTAACTTGTTTTTATTTTCACAACCTTTAAACTAAAAGTATACAAAGGAGTGTTTAATAAATGGCAAACAAAATTTCATTAAATCCTACATCTTATCATGGTGCAGGTGCAATCAATGAGATTGCGACAGAAATCAAAGGACATGGCTTCAAAAAGGCTTTTGTAGCGAGTGATCCAGATTTAGTTAAGTTCGGTGTTACAGGAAAGGTTACAGATATTTTAGACAAAGAAAATATTCCTTGGGAACTTTACAGTAATATTAAACCAAACCCAACAATTGAAAATGTAAAGACAGGTGTAGAAGCATTCAAAAATAGTGGCGCTGATGTTATCGTTGCGATTGGTGGAGGAAGTAGTATGGATACTTCTAAAGCAATCGGTATCATCATCACAAACCCAGAATTTGAAGATGTACGTTCATTAGAAGGTGTCGCACCAACAAAGAACCCATGTGTTCCTATTATCGCAGTTCCTACAACTGCTGGTACAGCTGCTGAAGTAACAATCAACTATGTTATTACAGATGTTGAAAAGAAGAGAAAGTTCGTATGCGTTGATACACATGATATGCCTATCGTAGCGGTCGTAGATCCAGAAATGATGTCTTCTATGCCTAAGGGATTAACAGCCGCAACAGGTATGGACGCATTAACACACGCTATTGAAGGTTATACAACAAAGGCTGCTTGGGAAATGACAGATATGTTCCATCTTGAAGCAATTCATCTCATTTCTAAATATCTAAGAAGTGCAGTCGCTAATGAAAAAGAAGGTAGAGAAGGTATGGCTCTGGGCCAATACATCGCAGGTATGGGCTTCTCTAACGTTGGACTTGGTATTGACCACGCAATGGCACATACATTAAGTGCTTACTATGACACACCACATGGTGTTGCTTGTGCATCATTACTTCCAATCTCTATGGAATTCAACAGAGACTATACAGGTGAAAAGTATAGAGAAATCGCTCGTGCAATGGGTGTTGAAGGTGTTGATTCTATGAGTCAAGAAGAATATAGAGATGCTGCTATTGAAGCTGTTAAGAAACTTTCTAGTGATGTAGGTATCAATCCTAAGAATGAAAGAATCAAGGAAGAAGATCTTGAACAATTATCAATTGATGCATTGAATGATGCATGCTATCCAGGAAACCCTAGAGAAGCAACAAAAGAACAAGTTCTTGAAATGTTCCGTCAATTAATGTAATGCGTAAGACCCACTGATTGAAGTTGGGTCTTATTTCGTGTAAAAGTTTTCATAAGCAAAATGTAAAAACAAGTCAAAAATGATTGACAATCTTTTTCATAACGTTATATGATGTACCCACAAAGCGATGAAAAGAAGAGTAGGTGGATAAGGTATGGAAGAGAGCTTCTTGTTTGGTGAAAAAGAAGTCATAACGAATCTATTGAAACACATCTTGGAGCTGAAATTCTGAATGAAGTAGGAGTTTACGTCACACACGTTACGTGTAAAAGTGTTTATGCACTTTATGAGGTTGTTATCGTGAGGTAACAATAAAGTCAGGTGGAACCACGTTACAGACGTCCCGATATTGGGACGTTTTTTTATTTAGGAGAAAGTTATGTTAGAAATTAGAATACCACAAGGAATGAGAGATTTGATTGAAGAAGAATGTACAAAGAAAAGAGTTGCACAAGAAACGATTGAAAAAGTATTTCAATCTTTTGGATATCATCAAATCATGACACCAATGATTGAATACTTTGATACATATCAACAATCTTTTTCAAATGCTGATGCAACAGAAATGTATAAGTTCTTTGATCATGATGGAGATATTCTAACTTTAAGAGAAGATATGACAGTTCCTATTTGTAGAGTCTGTGCATCAAAATATGTGAATTCCAAACCTCCATTTCGTTTCTTTTATACATCAGATGTTTTTAAAGTAAGACATGTATTTGCGGGGAAAAGAGGAGAAGTAACAGATTGTGGAGTTGAATGCATTGGTTTGGATGAAAATAGTGATATTGAAATCCTTTATACAGCGATTTCAGTTATGGATGCATTACAGTTTAAAAAATATACATTAGAAATAGGAAATGCGAGATTCTTTCAAACAGCTACGATTCATCTAAAAGAAGAAGAAAAGAAACAACTTGCGAAATTGATCGATCAAAAGTTAATTGTTGATTTAAATCAATATGTTCAACAATTAAATCTAACAGATAAAGAAAAAGAATTCTTTTTAAAACTTCCATTCTTAACAGGATCAAATATTTTTGAACAAGCATACAGTCTTTGTTTTACAGAAGATATGAGAAAAGAAGTACAACATTTAGAAAACTTATATGACAAATTAAAACAATTAAATATACATCAAAATATTTCATTTGATTTAGGTAAAATACCACATCTAGATTATTACACAGGAATTATCTTTGAAGGATACATTCAAGAAAGTGGAACATCGATTCTATCTGGTGGAAGATATGACAATCTCATGGAAAAATTTGGTAGAAATTTACCGGCATGTGGATTTTCAATCAAATTAGATTATATCTTAGATGCGATAGAAAGTGATACGAAACAGAATATGAAATTCTATTATCCAAAGGGACAAGAATTAGAAGCACTTTTAAAGACAAAAGAAATGCGAAAAGAAAACAATGTAGAAATGATTCCTTGGGATAAAGATACATGGGAGGTAGAGAGATGAGTATTTCGATTGCCTTGACAAAAGGGAGACTTGAAAAGAAAACAATAGAAATGTTGGAAACATGTGGATATGGCGTTGATGAAGTGAAAAATAAAGGACGTGCACTTGTATTCAAAGATACAAAGAAAGATGTGCAATATTTTCTAGCCAAACCAAATGATGTTATTACATATGTAGAACATGGAATTGCGGATATTGGAATCGTTGGAAAAGATACACTTTTAGAAAAGCCTTCTGATACGTATGAACTATTAGATCTACAAACAGGTAAATGTAAGTTTATCGTTGCTTCATTAAAAGAAAATAATCCTTTGAAGAAAGTAGGACACATTAAAATTGGTACAAAGTATCCAACGGTTGCGTCTAAATATTTCCATGATCGAAATATGGAAGTAGAAATCATTAAAATTGATGGATCAGTTGAATTGGGACCGGTACTTGGTTTATGTGATGGTATTGTGGATATCATGGAAACAGGAACGACATTAAAAGAAAATGGTTTGGTTGTTTATGATACAGTTTGTGATATTAGTGCACGTGTAATTGTAAATAAAGTGAGTTTTAAGTTGAAGAATGAAGAAGTATTACAAGTGATAGAAGATTTGAAAAGAGGAATTGAAAATGTTGAGTGAAATAGATAAAAAGAATCAGAAAGAATTAAGACAATATCTAGATGATAGAAGTCAAGAAATTGATACAGACATTTTAATGAAAGTCACAAAAATCATTCAAGATGTAAGAAATGATGGTGATGTAGCTTGTAAAGAATATACAAAACAATTTGATGGGATTTCTTTAGATTCATTTTTAGTTACAGAAGATGAAATCAATGAGGCAATTTCTAAAGTTGATGAATCTTTTAAAGATGCTTTAAGTAAGGCAAAAGATAATATTGTTTCCTTTCATAAAGCACAACTTCAACAATCTTATATTCAAACAAAAGAATATGGAATCTATCTAGGACAAAGAGTTATGCCTTTAGAAGCTGTTGGAATCTATGTACCTGGAGGAAGAGCACAATATCCTTCATCGGTATTGATGAACGCAATTCCAGCACATGTTGCGGGTGTGAAAAAGATTGTTATGGTAACGCCTCCAAATAAAGAAGGAACAATCAATCCAAACATTGCCTACGCAGCGAAAATTGCTGGAGTAGATGAAATCTATAAGATTGGTGGTGCACAAGCAATTGCATCACTTGCCTATGGAACAGAAAGTATTCCTTGTGTTGATAAGATCGTAGGACCTGGAAATATCTTTGTGGCAGCTGCTAAAAAGCTAGTCTATGGAAAAGTAGCGATTGATATGATCGCGGGTCCATCTGAAATCTTAGTGATTGCGGATCAAGATGCAAAGGCAAAATATGTAGCTGCTGATTTATTATCACAAGCAGAACATGATCCAATGGCTTCTGCGATATTATTAACAGATTCTTCTACTTTATTAGAAGCAGTCAATCTAGAACTTCGTAAACAAACAGATGTATTACCTAAGAAAGAAATCGTTGAAAGTTCTTTAAAGAATTATGGTAAATCGATTCTTTGCGATTCCATTGAAGAATGTATTGATTTCGCAAATGCGATAGCACCAGAACACTTAGAACTATGTGTGAAAGATCCAATGAGATACTTGGACGCAGTAAAGAATGCAGGTAGTGTATTTTTAGGATATTACACATGCGAATCAATTGGAGATTATTTTGGTGGAACAAACCATGTTTTACCTACGAGTGGTACTGCACGTTTCTCTAGTGCGTTAGGTGTAGATGCATTTATTAAGAAAACTTCTTTTTTACACTATACAAAAGAAGCATTGGATGCATATGGTAAATACATTGAAGTTATGGCAGAAGAAGAACAATTACAGGCACACGCAAATGCTGTGAAAGTGAGAATTGAAGATGGAAAAGAAGATTGAAACATATACAACACATATTCAAAAAGGAATATTGTTAAACGCAAATGAAAGTTCATTGAATTTAAATTCTAAGATAATAGAAGAAATCAAAGATTCATTAGATACGATTGATTTTAATCGTTATCCTGATAATGAACAAACAGAATTATTAGATGCATACGGAAAAGTCATTGGCTTAGACAAAGATCATTTATTAGCGGGAAATGGTTCTGATCAGATGTTAGGATTAGTGATTGGTACATTTCTATCAAAAGGAAAATCTTTATATACATTTGATCCTGATTTCTCTATGTATGATTATTATGCAAGTTGTTATGAAGCTGAAGTAAAGAAATATCCATTAAATGATGATGGTACATTAGATGTAGATGTATTTATTGAAAATGGAAAAGATGTATCTTTAGTGATGTTTTCTAGACCAAATAATCCATCTGGATATTGTTTAACACAAGAAGAAATCAAAAAAGTATTAGAAGGATTTAAAGAAATTCCAGTTGTTGTAGATGAAGCGTATATTGAATTTTCTGATGAAGAAAGTGCGATTTCACTCATCAATCAATATGATAATTTGTATGTAACTAGAACACTATCAAAAGCATATTCTGTAGCGGGTATCCGTGTTGGATTTTTAATCAGTAATACAAAAAACATGGCGGATATGAAACGTAGAAGCGTTGTATATGCATTGAATAGCGTTACGATGAAGATTGCGACAATCATATTGAAATACGCAAATGACTTCCAATTAGAGGCAAAAGAAATTGCGAAAAGAAGAGATGCGATGTATGAACAAGTAAAAGATATGAAGAAAGTTACTTTCTATCCTTCACAAGCTAATTTCTTACATGGAAAGACAAATCAAAAAGAACAATTATTACAATTGTTCCAACAACAAAACATTGTGATTCGTAACTATAAAGATGATACATTCCGTATCACAATTGGAACAGAAGAAGAAAATGAGAAAGTATTGTGTGTACTAAAACAATTTGAGGAGGAATCATGAGAGAAGCTGAGACAAAAAGAACAACGAATGAAACAGATGTACAAATCAAATTTGATTTAGATGGTACTGGTAAAACAAACATTCAAACAGGAATTGGATTCTTTGATCATATGTTGAATCTATTTGCGTTTCATGGATCTTTTGATTTAGATGTGATAGCTAGAGGAGATCTAGATGTAGATGATCACCATACGATTGAAGATATCGGGATTGCCTTAGCGCAGTGTTTTAAAGAAGCAATTGGAGATAAGCAAGGTATTGCACGCTATGGAAGTTTTCGTTGTCCAATGGATGAAGCGTTAGCTTGTGTAGATTTAGATATTAGTGGAAGAGGATATTTAGTATTCAATGCGGAATTTCAAAGAGAAAGTATTGGTATGATGTCTACAGAAATGGTAAAAGAATTCTTTTATGCGTTCGCTATTAATTCTGGGATTACATTACATGTGAATTTGTTGTATGGAGAAAATGATCATCATAAAGTAGAAGCTATCTTTAAAGCATTTGGACATGCGTTAAAAGAAGCAGTTCAAATACAATCTAATACATTACTTTCTACAAAGGGGACATTATGATTGGAATCATTGACTATGGAATGGGAAATCTAGGTAGTGTAGGAAATGCATTATCTTACTTGAATGTTCCTTATCAGATTTGTGAAACAAAACAACAAATACAACAATGTGATAAGTTGATCCTTCCAGGTGTAGGTGCATTCGCGCAAGGAATGGAAAACTTAAAAGAAAAAGGTTTGGATCAAAGTATTCGAGAAATGGTTGATTCTAAAGTGCCTCTTTTAGGAATTTGTTTAGGAATGCAGATGTTATTTGAAACAAGTGAAGAAAAAGGAATTCATCAAGGTTTTGGCTTTATTGATGGAAAAGTAATCAAAATAGAAGAAAATTTACCAGTTCCAGAAATTGGATGGAATGAATTAGTATTCAATCAAAATAGCAATTTAAAAGAAAGATTCAACCATGCATACATGTATTATGTACATTCTTATTATGCTTCTGTAAAGAATGATTCTAATTTGATTGCTTACTCAGAATATGGAACTACAAAAGTTGCAGGTATCGTACAAAAAGATAATGTTATTGGTACACAATTTCATCCAGAAAAGAGTGGAGAACAAGGATTAAAACTATTGAAATATTTTGTAGAGGAATTTATATGATTGTAATACCAGCGATAGATATTATAAATGGAAAACCTGTGCGTCTTTATCAGGGAGACTACGCAAAGAGCCAACAAGTCGCAGAATCTATTTTAGATACTGCACTTGCGTTTGAAAAAGCAGGTGCGAAGAGAATTCATATGATTGATTTAGATGGCGCAAAACAAGGAAAAAGAATCAATCATGAATATATTGTAGAAGTTTGTCAAAATGTGAATGTTCCAGTTGAAGTTGGTGGCGGAATACGAAACATGGATGATGTTGATTTTTATTTAGACAATGGTGTTTCTAAAATAATCTTAGGAACAAGTGCTATTCAAGATCAAACATTCTTAAAAGAGGCAATTTCTAAATATAAAGATCGTATCATTGTTGGAATGGATTGTAAGAATGGATATGTCATGGTAGAAGGATGGTTAAAAGCATCTGAGATATCCTATTTGGATTTTGCGAAACAATTGGAAGAAATTGGAGTATCAGAAATCATCTTTACAGATATATCAAAAGATGGAACGTTAATGGGACCAAATGTACAAATGTTACAGGCATTAAAAGAAACTACTTCAATAAAAATCATTGCCTCAGGTGGAATCAAAGATCTAATTCATATCAAACAATTAAGAGATATGAACTTATTTGGCTGTATTACTGGTAAGGCAATCTATTCTGAAACATTAGATTTAACACTAGCAATTCAAGAAGGTGAACTATGATTTCAAAAAGAATTATCCCATGTTTGGATGTAAAAGATGGAAAAGTTGTAAAAGGAGTACATTTTGTTGGATTACAAGAAGTAGGAAATCCAGTAGAATGTGCGAAGAAATATTATCAAGATGGTGCAGATGAACTTGTTTTCTTAGATATCACTGCGACAAATGAAAATCGTGATACAACAGTTCAAATGGTTGAATCAGTCGCAAAGAACATTTTCATTCCATTTACTGTAGGTGGAGGAATTCGTAGTAGTGAAGATATGAAGAAAATCTTAAGAGCAGGTGCAGATAAATGCTCTTTGAATTCAGCTGCAGTAAAAAATCCTGATTTGATTGGTGAATGTAGTGAGAAGTTTGGTGATCAATGTGTTGTGATCGCAATTGATGGAAGAAAAAGAGAAGATGGAACAGGATGGAATGTAGTTATCAATGGTGGAAGAATTGATACTGGAATTGATGCGATTGAATGGGTGAAAGATTGCGTGTCAAGAGGTGCTGGTGAAATTTTATTAACAAGTATGGACGCTGATGGTACAAAGAATGGTTTTGATATTCCTTTCTTACAAGCAGTAAAAAAGAATGTTCAAGTTCCTGTGATTGCTTCAGGTGGGTGTGGTAGTTTAGAACATTTTTATGAAGTATTTCATGAAGATGCAGCGGATGCAGCACTTGCGGCTTCTTTATTCCATTATGGAGAATTAACAGTCACCCAAGTAAAAGAATACTTGAATCAAAAAGGAGTGAATGTCAGATATGATGCAACTAGACTTTAAGAAAGGGAATGGTCTATTACCTGTTGTTGTACAAGATGTACATACAAAACAAGTGTTGATGTTAGCGTATATGAATGAAGAAAGCTATCAGAAAACATTGGATACAAAATTAGCTACTTATTATTCAAGAAGTCGACAACAATTATGGGTAAAAGGAGAAACAAGTGGTCACTATCAACATGTAAAAGAAATACGTATTGATTGTGATAAAGATACAATTCTTTTACTAGTAGAACAAATTGGTGCTGCATGTCATACAGGACACTATAGTTGTTTTTATAGAGATGAAAATGGAGAAGAAATCAATGAGTGAAATTGAAAAAGAATATCAAAATGCTTTAGATCGTAAATTACATCCAGAAGAAGGTAGTTATACAACATATCTTTATGAAAAAGGTTTAGATAAAATACTAAAGAAAGTTGGAGAAGAAACCACAGAAGTTGTAATTGCCGCACTTTCTCAATCGAAAGAAGAATTAGTAGGAGAAATCAATGATCTTCTATTTCATGTATTAGTTCTTATGGTGGAAAAAGGAATCACGTTAGAAGATGTTGAAGAAGAACTAAAAAGAAGAAGAGAAAAACAACATAATTCAAAAGGTGATAGAAAACCAATCACAAATATTTAGATTTTATACATCTATTAAATCGTGTTAATTATCATAAATTTTGATGTTTTCATTTTATAAAAGAAACAGTAGATGTATATTTATGCATCTACAAATCATTTTTATACATCGCCTCATTTTGGTGTATAGTATTTGTAGAGAAATTAGGAGATCATTATGAAGAAAATTGTATTATTTTGTGCTGGTGGAATGTCTACTTCGCTTTTAGTGAATAAGATGAGAGAATCTGCCGCAAAACTAGGTAAAGATTACGACATTAATGCGTATGGTTATGGTTCAGAAGAAAAGTATGCACCTGATGCAGATTGTATTTTGTTAGGACCACAGATTCGTTTTAACTTAGATGCATTAAAGAAGAAATATCCTAGTAAACCAATTGCCGCAATTGATATGAGAACGTATGGCATGATGGACGGTGCTGGTACTCTCAAACAAGCAATGGAATTAATGAATGACTAATGAAAAAATCTTGTAGAATGAGATTCTATGAGATTTTTTTAATGGTTTTAGTTTTTATTGCTGTGCATCATATTTAAATATGACAGTTTTGAATATGTCATATTTAAATATGATATAATGTATTTGGGTGATGATATGAAACAATTTTATTTTAGAGAGAAAGAAATAAAAATGATTGACGAGTTTAT
>CAVKTV010000010.1:0-24376 GCA_963659075.1 Lachnospiraceae bacterium
GACATCGCAATTATTGGTAGTGGTCCTGCAGGATTAGAAGCAGCATTGACCGCAAAAAATAGAAATAAAACAATCCAAGTATTTGGATCAAAGAATTTATCAAACAAGATGCAAGTCATTGATCACCCTATAACAAACTATTTGGGATTATCTAATATTACAGGAAAACAAATGGCAGAAGTCTTCACAAAACAATTAGAAGACGCAAATATTGATATTACAGAATTAAAAGTTACAACTGTATATTCCATGGGTGATTATTTTTCCTTACAACTATCAAACAATGAAATGATAGAAGCAGAAACAGTGATTCTAGCTAGTGGTGTTGTAGTTGGAAAACCATATACTGGAGAAAGCGAATTCTTAGGTAGGGGAGTATCGTATTGTGCAACTTGTGATGCGCCACTCTATAAAGGAAAGAATGTCATTGTGATTGGTGGATCTAGTGAAGAAGAAACAGAAGCTGAATTCTTAGGCGAAGTATGTAATGAAGTGAAGTATATTCCTTTATATAAAGGTGATATTCATTTCACACATGATAATATTTCAATCATCAATGAAAAACCTATAGGGATCAAAGGTACAATGAAAGCTAATACACTCGTAACAGATCAAAATGAATATACAACAGATTGTGTATTTGTATTACGTGCAGCACAATTTCCATCACAATTAGTACCAGGTTTACAAACAGAAGGAAACGCAGTCAAAGTAGATCGAGAAATGAAAACGAATATCCCTGGTTTATTTGCGGCAGGTGATATTGTTGGACTACCATATCAATTCATTAAATCTGCAGGAGAAGGAAATATCGCAGCTATCTCAGCCGCAACATATATTGATACAAAGAGAAGGAATGGATAAACCAAACCTTCTTTTCTTTTGAATCACCCGCAACTACTTGACATATGTCAAGTAAAATAAATACAATGTAGTCAATGGAAGTGAACTATGGAAAAACAAATTATATTAGACAAACAAGATTTAACATGGTTGTCATGGTCAAAGATTAGAAATTCATCTGGTACTGCAGGATCTTTTCTAAAAGCATATTCTGATTTAGATGGAAATAAAATGTATTATAAACTGTCCAATTATGATCCAATGAATGGTGTTATCGGTCATGAATGTATTAATGAAATTATTGTAGATAGACTTTTAACTATTTTAGGTATTGAACATTTATCGTATCAATTAATCAATGCGGATATCATGATAGATGGTGTTGTTTATCATACATGGATATGTGCTTCAAAAGATTTTAAAAAACAAGGTGAAAGTAAAATAGCTTTGGATGCTTACTATCAAGTTGAAAGATTACCAAATGAAAAACCATTAGATTTTTGTATTAGAAAAGGTTTTAAAGAATATATTTGGAAAATGTTG
Organism: Lachnospiraceae bacterium; assembly: GCA_963659075.1. Taxonomy (GTDB): domain Bacteria; phylum Bacillota_I; class Bacilli_A; order Erysipelotrichales; family Erysipelotrichaceae; genus Bulleidia. Next base: position 1,387 of record CAVKTV010000010.1, read on the forward strand.
GTTGTGGATTATTTGATTTTAAATCGTGATAGACATGGAGCGAACATTGAGGTTTTAAGAAATAGTAAAAAGAAAACCATTAGATTGGCTCCGCTATTTGATCATGGTCTATCATTAGTTTTCAATTGTCAAAGTATAGAAGAATTAAACAAAGTCGATGTTTTAGAAGATAAAGCAGTACAATGCTTTGTTGGTTCACGCTCAGCGTGTGAAAATCTAAAGTTAATACCTAAATGTGAATATCCAAATCTTAATCCGTTAAGAGAGTCTGACAAAATAATCATATTTGATGGATTAGATAATGCCATGGAAAAAACATGGCAAGATAAAATTTGGGATATGATATGGAATAGATGGTGTGTTTATGAGAATCTATGCAATAAAGGATGAAACGGATCAAACTAGAAAAACATTAGCGTGGCTTATTTATTATGAAAAGGCGAAGCGTTTTTATATTGAATTGCCAGATAAAGCTGATCCTTGGAAGACACCTTTACTTCTATCAAGTTTTATCGAAAAGGGAGAAAAATCAATAAATGCTTATTGGAGTGAGATGTGGGTCAATCAACGAATTGTTCCTTCTGATAGGCAAAATCTTGGACAAATATTAAAAGATAATAAACTAACTGAATATGATCCATATGAACTTCTTATGCTTGCGAATGGAAGATGTGCACAAGATGACTATTATTTGGAATACATCACAAATGATAAACTTCCAAAAGAACTAATTAATAGACTTGAAAAGAAAATAGAAGATGTTGTTCCGTTATCTAATTATGGTTTGTTAGTATTTTTCCGAAATGGCATTGTAAAAAAGTGTGCATTAAAAAATCACCTTGAGAATAATCGTAGATTTAAAGTGTTACTATCAAATCATAATTTATATAATTCTTTAAAGGTTTCTGTTGGTGGTAATGGAGTTTGTTGGGGTGAAGAATTAGAAATCACAAGCGAAGAACTACAAAAAATAGGTGTAGATGTACCTCTATCCTTAGATGATTTTTTAAGTTTTGTTAAGCAACGTGTAATAAATGGAAGTGAAGCAAGAGAACTATTAAATTGTTCAAGACAAAATCTTGATGATTTAGTAAAAAGAGATAAATTACATCCAATAAAGACAAGTTCAAAGAATAAGTTGTATTTAAAAAGTGAAGTAGAACAACGAATGAAAAAATAGATATAGTAGCACTTCATTTTAACTGTTTGATTTATATTGATCATTGGCACAGTTTGCCACAATTCATGATTAACAAGAACTAGTCATACAAATTTATTATTTCATCACTACATTTTATTGGGTCATTTTTTGACCCAATAAAGACCTGATAAGTGACGCAATAAATGACGAAACAAATGATCTTGAATTATCAATGACTCAGCAAATAAAATAAAGAGGAGTAGAATTTTTCGGCTCCTATAAGTATGTATCCTAAGTGCATAACCCAATTGTTGTAAATTATATACTACATGCATAAAATGCTAGATATCGCATAAATATGCTTTATTTGGCACTTTAACTGTATGAATTTGATGAGCAAAAAAGAAGATATCCTTATAACTATAAAAGTAAGGATGTTAAAACGAAATTTAAAGATACGTGTAATTTTCTGATTGTTACAATACCTAATGTTATTTGGTCAAAATGACCAAATAAATGACTAAATAAATGATTTTGGATTGCCTATTCTCCGACTGATAAAGTGTTGATGTTAAGGGGAAATGTCACCCATTGTGAAAAGCTGATATTACTTCACAATTGGTGGCTTTTCTTGTTGTTTTGATATCAAACCTTTAGCAATCATAGACAATAAAAAACAGCACCATATAGATACTGTTCATAAAATTGATTATTCTTTATTTCTGTCTGAACATCTTTTGAATCAACAATAAAGATACCAATGTAGAAATACATTCACTGATCCAAAACGCATGCCACACTCCAACTGCTCCAAAGCATCTAGATAAGATATAAGCTAATGGAAGAATACAAATGATATATCTTAGTAAAGAAATGATTAATGAACCATTCCCGTTACCTAATCCTTCTAATACACCACAAACAATAACAGAAACAGAAGATACTAAGAAACCACAACTAATGATACGTAATGCTTGTTGTCCTACAAGAATTGTATTTTCATTTGTTGTAAATAACATCATTAATTCTTTAGAGAATGTCATACAAATAAATGTACCAATTGCCATAATACAAATAGCTAATAAGAGAGAAACTCGAAATATTTGATGTACTCTTTTATTTTCTCCAGCACCATAGTTATAACCGATGAGTGGTCTTATTCCTTGTACAATACCATTAACTGTTAAATAAATGAATGTTTGTAGTTTGTAATAAATTCCTAATACTAATACATACATATCTGAAAATTCAGCTAGTATTCCATTTAAAGCAGTAATCATGATAGAAGGCAATGATAGATTTAACATAGAAGGAATACTAACACTATAGATTCTCTTACAAATAGATGAATCAAACATATCTTTTCTTAGATGAATTTGTAAATTCAAACCATTTCTAAAATAAACAAACATATAAATGATAAAAGATACAACTTGTCCAATACCTGTAGCTAATGCAGCACCCGCAATTCCCATTGCAGGAAAACCGATACCAAATATCATCATTGGATCCAAAACAATATTTGTAATACAACCACCTAACATCGCTACCATAGAAACTGTCATTTTACCTTCTGCTTGGAATATCTTTTCAAAGGCAATATAAACACAATTTGGTGAAGTAAATAGAAATACAATTGTTCCATATGTAATACCACATTGAATCACATCTTGATTCGAAGTAAATAAACTTAAAAAAGGTTTTAAACTCAAGATGCAAAGTACAGTTAATACAATTGCATGCACAATCGATAAAAAGATACCTAAAGAAACGGTCTTATTTGCCTTATCATGATTATTCGCTCCTAAAAAGAAAGCCGCAATCGCATTCACTCCAATGCCATGCCCTACCGCAACAGCAGTCACAATCAACTGCAAAGGATATACTAAAGAAAGTGCAGTCATTGCGTTCTCTGATATTTGTGCGACAAAGTAACTATCTACAATGTTGTATAAAGAATTCACTAACATACCTAATACCATTGGTAGTGACATTGATACAACAAGTGGTAATATCTTCTTTTCTTTCATGTACGTTTGATTCATAAACACCTCCATAAAAAAATCGCCACACGGATATGTGACGAAAAGTGGGAATATTCCCAGGAAAAGTTCACACTAAAGTTTTAGCTGTGAGATATTACAATAGTTTCTATCAAATGTCAAAAATTATATAATCATCTTATGAAAAAAATACCATCTTATATTCAAATCTATCAACAAATATCAGATTCCATCATTCATGGATTTTATACCTATGGTATGAAAATACCATCCAAAAGACAAACAGCCTTAGAAAACAACTGTAGTGTCATTACTGTAGAACATGCATATGAACTATTAATGGATGAAGGTTATATTGAATCCAAACAAAGAAGTGGATATTTTGTTTGTTATAAAGTTGGAGATTTGTTTGAAACAAAAATAGAAGAAAAAGAACTATCTATCACAAATAATGGAGAAGAAGTATTTCCAGCAAGTGTATTCGCTAAAGCAAGTAGAAAAGTATTATCCATGATGAATAATCAATTACCATCTAGAACAGAAGGAAAAGGAAATCTTTATTTTCGACAAGCAATTAGTAAATATTTAGCTAGAAGTAGAGGATTACTTGTAGATCCTGAACAAATCATTATAGGTGCAGGAAGTGAATATTTATATTCTTTGGTCGTTGATTTATTAGGTAGAAGTAAGATCTATGGAATTGAATCACCATCCTATGAAAAGATACGTGCGATATATCGCGCAAGTGGAGTCAAAGTAGATCCGTTAAAACTAGGTAAGAATGGTATTCTATCTTCTGAATTAGAAAGAACACCAGCTTCTGTTTTACATGTCACACCATACCATTCTTTTCCTACGGGTTCTACAACAGATGCATCGAAAAGAAGAGAATACATTCAATGGGCAAATGAACATCATGCATATATTGTAGAAGATGATTATGAATCAGAATTTACACAATCTTTGAAACCACAAGAGACATTATTTTCATTAAATTCAAAAAAAGTTATTTATTTGAACACTTTTACAAAAACTATCTCGTCATCTGTTCGAATTGGTTATATGATATTACCAAGAGATTTATTAAAAGTTTATGAACAAACACAATCATTTCGTTCTTGTACTGTAAGTGAATTTATGCAGTTAATTGTTTGTGAACTCTTAAATAATGGATCATTTGAAAGAAATTTAAACAGAATTCGTAGAAAGAGAAGTTATGCAAAAGATTGAAGAAGTCTATTTCATAGACAAAAATAATGCGCCACAACCAAACACAATTATTGAAAACCCAACATACTATAAAAATGGATATCGTATTACCCATTTTTCTATGGGAGCACATACGAGAGCCGCTCCAGTTAGATATCATCATTTAGGTGTGTATTCTTGTAGTTTAGGACAAGTTCATATTCAAGTATATGAAAAACACAAACCAGTCAAAGAAATCACATTAAAACCAGGAGAATTCTGGTTAAGACCAGCACATACTCTATGTGGATGGTACGCAAAAGAAGATACCGTTTTTACAATCATTTCGATGCGTTATACCGCTAATCTAGTACCACCAACAGAAATAGGTGGCATTTGTAATGTAAATCAATTACCAGAACTAGAAGAAAATACATTCAAACAAACACGTATTGTAGATGATGAATACTTCAAATTAGATTTCATACAATTAGGTAAGAATTATCATTATGAATTAAAGGAACCCTGTAGTACATTTGTAACAATCATCAAAGGAGATGGAATCTTTAACTACCATGATAAAACATTCCATCTATACCCAGAACAAGCATTTCATTCCTATGGTGAAGAAAATACAACAATCACAACAGAAACAGGTTTTAAAGCCTTGCAATTGATATTCAAAGATATATAATGATTTCGGAAATGATGTCTTCCAGGAGATATTCCAAACCGCTAGTATAGCTGATGACGTCTGTATCATGTTTTTATGATGCAGCTCATCAGCTTTTTGTTTAGGAGGTTATATGTTATTTAGTTTTGCGTTAATTCTATTATCAAGTATTTTATTAGGAACACTATTTCAAAAGATACACTTTCCACAACTATTTGGATTTATGTTAGTAGGAATCCTATTAGGACCATATTGTCTAAATTGGATTGATGCATCAATCCTACAAAATTCAGCAGAAATCAGAAGATTCGCACTCATCATCATACTCATACGAGCAGGATTAAATTTAGATTTAGATGCTTTAAAGAAAGTAGGAAGACCAGCAATACTCATGTGCTTTCTACCCGCAACATTTGAAATCATAGGATTCGTAGTATTAGGACCAATTATTTTTCATCTATCTGTGTTAGATTCACTGATTCTAGGTTCTGTACTCGCTGCCGTATCACCAGCAGTTGTTGTACCAAATATGTTGAAACTCATCGATGAGAAATATGGAACAGAACAAGGTATTCCACAACTCATCATGGCAGGAGCATCTGTAGATGATGTATTTGTTATCGTACTATTCACTTCATTCACTACACTTGCATCTTCAGGAAGTATGGATATCATGAACTTCCTAAGAATACCAACATCCATTCTATTTGGAATTACAAGTGGATTCATTTTAGGTTTAATCATCAACAAATGCTTCCAAAAAATCAACATCAGAAATGAAGTAAAAGTTATCCTATTACTCTCTATTTCATTCATCTTAGTAAAAATAGAAGATTTCTGTACAGGACATATTGCCTATTCAGGATTACTAGCCATCATGGCAATGACAACAATGATCCATATTAAAAACAATCCATTGTCCAAACAACTATCTTCTATCTATTCTTCTTTATGGATCGTAGCTGAAATCTTACTATTTGTTTTAGTTGGTGCATCTGTAGATATTCAATATGCATCCAACTCTCTATTACAATCCATTACAATCATATTTGGTGCACTTCTATTTAGGATGTTAGGTGTATATCTATGTGTTGTAGGAACAAAACTAACAAACAAAGAAAGACTCTTCTGTATGCTTGCCTATACACCAAAGGCAACCATACAAGCAGCGATTGGTTCTATACCACTCTCTATGGGATTAACATGTGGAAATGTAGTACTTACAGTAGCGGTCTGTGCAATCCTTATCACAGCACCGCTAGGTGCCTTCTTCATTCAATTGACTTATCAGAAATTGTTAAAAAAAGTCAAAAAGTAAGTGTATACTTTCTTTACAATTTGCTTGTTTTCTACTAACATAATAGCGTCTTTGGACTGTAGTATTTATTGTGTATCAAGGAAGGAAAACAAGAATGAGAGAAATTGCTTTAACTTTGAGAACAACAAATAGAAATTCACACTTAGATACTTGGAAACTATCTAACTACAGTATCAAACTGTCTATATAACTTTTTTAACAGCTGATGGAATTCCGTTAGCTGTTTTTGATTGTAGGAGGAAAAATCATGAAAAAAGTCGCAATTGTTATGGGAAGTGATTCAGATGCACCAGTTATGGCAAAAGCAGTAAAAGTGTTAGAAGGATATGGCATTCCTTATGAAGCACATGTTTATTCTGCACATAGAACACCAGTAGAAGCTGCTAGGTTTGCTAAAAACGCAAAAGAGAATGGCTTTGGTGTTATTATCGCAGGCGCAGGTATGGCTGCAGCTTTGGCAGGTGTATTAGCTGCTCATACAACACTACCAGTTATCGGTGTTCCTTTAAAATCTGCAGTTTTAGAAGGAACAGATGCATTACTTGCGACTGTCATGATGCCTAGTGGTATTCCAGTAGCTACAGTGGCAATCGATGGAAGTAAGAATGCTGCGTATTTGGCCGCAGAAATCATTGCCTTAGGGGATGAAGAACTCGCTGAAAAAATCGCTGCAGATCGTAAGAAACAAAGTGAAACAGTGCTAGAAAAAGACGCACAATTAATGAATAAATTAAAGGAGCTATAAGATGGAAAAGAGTTATTCAAACGCTTATAAAGAAGCAGGTGTTGATGTTACAGCGGGTTATGAATCCGTCGAACTCATCAAAAAAGATGTACAACGCACAACGATTCCTGGTGTGTTAGGAGGAATTGGTGGTTTTGGAGGACTCTTCGCTCCAGAATTAAAAGACTATGAAAAACCAGTATTTATTTCTGGTACAGATGGTGTAGGTACAAAATTAAAGCTTGCATTTTTGATGGATAAGCATGACACGATTGGTATTGATTGTGTTGCGATGTGTGTCAATGATGTAATCTGCGCAGGAGCGAAACCATTATTCTTCTTAGACTACATTGCATGTGGAAAAAACATTCCTGAAAAGATTGCCACGATTGTCAAAGGTATCGCAGATGGATGTGTTGAAAGTGGATGTGCTTTAGTCGGTGGAGAAACCGCAGAACATCCAGGTATGATGCCTGAAGAAGAATATGATCTAGCTGGATTTACAGTTGGTATCGTTGATGAAAAGAAGATTCTAGATAAGAAAAACGTTAAGAGTGGAGATGTCATTATTGGACTTGCATCTACTGGTGTACATTCAAATGGTTTCTCTTTGGTTAGAAAAGTATTTGATATTGATAATGCAGATGTATTATCTCAATACAAAGAAGAATTAAATGGTAAGACATTAGGAGAAGCATTATTAGAACCAACACAATTATATGTCAAACCAATTCTAAAACTATTAGAAGAAGTAGATGTACATTCCATTTCACATATTACAGGTGGTGGTTTCTATGAGAACTTACCACGTGCATATGGTGATAACTTAAATGCCAATATTCAAAAAGGATCTTGGGAAGTATTACCAATCTTTAAACTCATTCAAGAAAAAGGAAATATTTCTGAACATGATATGTTCAATACTTACAACATGGGTATTGGTATGGCAGTCATTGTAGATAAGAATGATGTAGAAAAAACAATCTCTGTTTTAAAAGAAACTGGTATCAAGGCGTGTGTCATTGGTGAAATGAGTGAAGGTGATCACTCCGTGGTAATCCAATGAGAAAGATTGCGGTAATGGTTTCAGGTGGTGGAACAAATTTGCAGGCTTTGATTGATGCTGAAAAGAGTGGAAAGATTCCTCATGGAAAGATTTCTTTAGTCATAGCTTCCAATGATTCTGTCTATGCATTACAACGAGCTTCTCAAAATAACATTGAAAGTGCTGTTGTGAAAAGAAAAGATTACGCTGATCAAAAGTCATTTGATGAGGCAATTGTTTCTACTTTAAAACAACATGAAATTGATATGGTCGTCCTTGCAGGATACTTAAGTATTTTAGGAATGCCAGTCATTCAAGCATATAAAGATAGAATCATTAATATCCATCCATCTTTGATTCCTTCTTTCTGTGGAAAAGGTTTCTATGGACTCAAAGTACATGAAGCTGCATTAGAAAGAGGTGTTAAAGTTACTGGTGCGACAGTACATCTAGTCAATGAAATACCAGATGGTGGAAAGATCCTAAAACAAAAAGCAGTGTATATAGAAGATGGTGATACACCAGAAATCTTACAAAGAAGAGTTATGGAACAAGCAGAATGGATTCTATTACCAGAAGCTTGTGAAGAAATCGCAAAACAATTAGATGAGGGAGAATGAAATGACAGTTGATTTAATTGATTACTTAAAGAATAACGAATATCCAGGACGTGGTATCGCAATAGGTAGAACACCATGTGGAAGAAATATTCGTATTGCCTATTGGATCATGGGTAGAAGTTCTAATTCTAGAAATCGTGTTTTTACAGAAACAGAAGATGGTATTAAAACAGAAGCATTTGATCCAGCGAAGTTAGAAGATCCATCATTAATCATTTATCATCCTGTTAGAAAATTAGGGAAACAAACAATTGTCACAAATGGTGATCAAACAGATACGATTTGGAATGCATTGAAAGAAGGTAAGAGCTTTGAAGATGCATTACGTACAAGAACATTTGAACCAGATGACCCTAACTGGACACCACGTATTTCTGCACTTGTTGAAGGAGCAGGATATAAGATGTCTATCTTAAAGAGTTTGAATGAAGAAGGTAGTGCAGTTGGCCGTTACTTCTTTGATTATCCAGAAGAAGAAAAAGGATTTGGTCATTTGATTACAACATATAAAACAAATGGTAATCCAATTCCATCCTTTGAAGGAGAACCAATCAAGTGGGAAATGGTTCATGAGAAATTTGATCTATGGGCACCACATGTTTGGGAAGCATTAAATGAAGACAACAAAGTTTCTTTATATACATGTCATATGAATATTGAAACTGGTGAAACACAAGTACAGATTTTTAATAAGAATAAATAAGGAGATAACATGTCTAAAGAACTTGCACTAAAGTATGGATGTAATCCAAATCAAAAACCATCACGTATTTATATGGAAGAAGGAGAACTTCCAGTTACAGTTGTTAATGGAAAACCAGGATATATTAATTTCTTGGATGCTTTAAATAGTTGGCAATTAGTGAAAGAGTTAAAAGAGGCAACAGGTTTACCTGCTGCAGCATCTTTCAAACACGTTTCTCCAGCAGGTGCAGCAGTTGGTCTACCATTAACAGAAACAGATCGTAAGATCTACTTTGTGGATGATACAGAACTATCTCCAATTGCTTGTGCGTATGTCAGAGCACGTGGTGCAGATCGTATGTCATCTTATGGTGATTGGGCTGCATTAAGTGATGTGTGTGATGCAGATACAGCACGTTTGTTAAAGAAGGAAGTATCTGATGGTGTTATCGCTCCAGGTTATACAGAAGAAGCTTTAGAAATCCTCAAACAAAAGAAAAAAGGAAACTATAATGTTGTACAAATTGATCCAAATTATGTACCAAATGAAATTGAACATAAACAAGTATTTGGAATCACATTTGAACAAGGAAGAAATAACATCAAAATCGATGAATCTTTATTAACAAATATTGTTAGTGAAAATAAGAATCTTCCAGATCATGCCAAAAGAGATCTCATCATTGCCCTCATTGCTCTCAAATATACACAATCTAATTCTGTAGCTTACGCAAAAGATGGACAATGTATTGGAATCGGTGCAGGTCAACAATCACGCGTACACTGTGTTAGACTCGCTGGTAATAAGGCAGATAATTGGTGGTTAAGACAAAACCCAAAAGTATTAGCTTTACCATTTAAAGAAGGTATTCGTAGAGCGGATCGTGATAATACAATTGATGTATATATTTCTGATGAATATGATGATGTATTAAGAGATGGTACTTGGGAAAACTTCTTCTTTAAAAAACCAGAAGTTCTCACAAAAGAAGAAAAGAAAGAATGGTTATCAAAGTTGGACGGTGTTTCTTTAGCGTCAGATGCATTCTTCCCATTTGGAGATAATATTGAAAGAGCACATAAGAGTGGTGTGGAATATATTGTTGAACCAGGTGGTTCTATCCGTGATGATAATGTCATTGATACATGTAATCGTTATAACATGACATTAGCGTTCAATGGTGTACGTTTGTTCCATCATTAATAAGAGGTAAGACAAATGAAATTATTAGTTGTAGGATCTGGTGGAAGAGAACACGCAGTGATCCGTAAATTAAAAGAAAATAAAGAAATCGAAAAGATTTGGTGTGCACCTGGAAATGGTGGTATTTCTGCAGATGCTGAATGCGTTGATATCAAAGCGACAGATAAAGAAAACATGGTCAAGTTCGCAAAAGAAAACGCTGTTGATTTCTGTATCGTTACACCAGATGATCCACTCGCTTTAGGCATGGTCGATGATATGGAAGAGGCAGGTATTCCTTGTTTTGGTCCAAAGAAAGATGCCGCAATCATAGAGGCAAGTAAAGCTTTCTCTAAAGATCTCATGCAGAAATATCATATTCCAACAGCAGACTATCAAACGTTTGATGACGCTAAAGAAGCACTTCAATACATCGAAGAAAAGAATACATTCCCTGTTGTTATCAAGGCAGATGGTTTGGCATTAGGAAAAGGTGTATTGATTTGTGAGACATTAGATGATGCCAAAACTGCAGTCAGAGAAATGATGGTGGAACATATCTTCGGTAAGTCTGGAAATACAGTTGTCGTAGAAGAATTTATGACAGGCCCTGAAGTATCCGTCTTAGCTTTTACAGATGGTAATGTTGTAAAACCAATGATTTCTTCTATGGATCACAAAAGAGTCAATGATAATGATGAAGGTTTAAATACTGGTGGTATGGGTACGATTGCTCCATCACCTTACTATACACAAGATATCGCAAATACTTGTATGGAAAAGATTTTCTTACCAACGATCAAAGCGTTGAAAGAAGAAGGTAGAACATTCAAAGGATGTCTATACTTTGGTTTGATGTTAACACCAAATGGACCTAAGGTTGTTGAATACAATTGTCGTTTTGGAGATCCTGAAACACAAGTTGTATTACCACTATTAGAATCTGATTTATATACAATCATGCGTGCATGTCATGATGGAACACTTGCGGATGTAGATGTGAAGTGGAGCGATGAATCTTGTGCGTGTGTAGTTGAGGCAAGTGGAGGCTATCCTACAAAGTATGAAAAAGGATATGAAATCCATGGATTAGACAAAGATGGACAACATGAAGGTGTTGTAATCTATCACGCAGGTACAAAGAAAGAAAATGGAAAGTACTATACAAATGGTGGTCGTGTATTAGGCATTACTGCTAAGGGTACAAACTTACAAGAAGCTTTGGATAAAGCGTATGCTGTTGTTCAAGAAGTTGGTTTTGATAAGATGCATTATCGTACAGATATTGGTAAAAAGTAAGGAGAGTATATGAGTGTATATCGTTGCTTTGTAGAAAAGAAAACACCATTCGCTACAGAAGCCCATGGTGTAAAAAGTGATTTAAAAATTGCGCTAATGAATGATGATGTGGAATCTGTTAGAGTCATCAATCGATATGATATTGAAAATATTGATGCAGATGATTATAAAATGGCAGAAAAAACAATTCTTTCTGAACCACAAGTAGATACGTTATATGAAGAAGTAGCTCCTACGCCCGCAAGTGATGAATACGTTCTAGCAGTAGAATATCTTCCTGGTCAATTTGATCAAAGAGCGGATTCTGCTTCTCAATGTATTCAACTCGCAACAATGAAACAAAAACCAGATGTACGTAGTGCTAGACTCTACTACATCAAAGGCCGATTAACTGCGGAAGATAAAGAAAAGATTAAGAAAACTTTGATCAATCCTGTCGAAGCGCGTGAGGCAAAACTAGAAAAGCCTGAAACAATTCAACAAGTTTATGAAAAACCAGAATTACCTGAAGTATTAAATGGATTCATTGATTTAGATGAAACAGGTCTAGAAAACTTCAGACAAGAAAATGGACTTGCCATGGATCTTGCAGATATCAAATTCTTACAAGATTACTTTAAGAATGAAGAAAAGAGAAATCCACGTATTACAGAAATCAAAGTCATTGATACGTATTGGTCAGATCATTGTCGTCACACAACATTTAACACAATCATCAATGATGTTGATATCAAAGACCCTGAAATTCAAAAAGCATATGATGCTTACTTAGATCTAAGAAAAGAAGTTTACGCTGGTAAAACAGAAAAACCACTTTCTTTATGGGACTTAGCTACAATTGGTGTCAAAGCGTTAAAGAAAGATGGGAAGTTAAAAGACTTAGATGAATCAGAAGAAATCAATGCTTGTTCTGTAAGAATCAAAGTAGATGTTGATGGTAAAGATGAAGATTGGTTATTGATGTTTAAGAATGAAACACATAACCATCCTACAGAAATCGAACCATTTGGTGGTGCTGCTACATGTTTAGGTGGTGCTATTCGTGATCCACTATCTGGTAGAAGCTATGTTTATCAAGCAATGCGTGTAACAGGTGCTGCAGATCCTCTTACGCCAATTGAAGATACATTAGAAGGTAAACTTCCACAAAGAAAGATCGTTACTACTGCAGCAGCAGGTTATTCTTCTTATGGTAACCAGATTGGTCTAGCTACAGGTCATGTTACAGAAATCTATCACCCAGGTTACGTCGCAAAGAGAATGGAAGTTGGTGGTGTTATCGCTGCTGCTCCAAGTGAAAATGTTGTACGTGAAAGACCTGAATCAGGTGATGTAGTTATCTTACTTGGTGGTAAGACAGGACGTGATGGATGTGGTGGAGCTACTGGTTCTTCCAAATCTCATAACGTAGAATCTCTAGCCAAAGATGGTGCTGAAGTACAAAAGGGTAACGCTCCAGAAGAAAGAAAACTCCAAAGATTATTCCGTAATCCTGAAGCTACAAAACTCATTAAAAGATGTAATGACTTTGGTGCAGGGGGTGTTTCTGTTGCGATTGGTGAACTCGCAGATGGATTACACATTGATCTAAACAAAGTACCAAAGAAATATGAAGGTCTTGATGGAACAGAACTCGCTATTTCTGAGTCTCAAGAAAGAATGGCAGTTGTTGTTCGTAAAGAAGACGCAGAAAAATTTCAAAAGCTCGCAGATGAAGAAAACCTAGAATCTACAGTTGTTGCGGAAGTTACATCTGAAGCAAGAATGATCATGTATTTAGATGGTGTTGATATTGTGAATATCTCTAGAGACTTCTTAAATACAAATGGTGCGAAGCGTTATACAAATGTAGAAGTAGAAAATCATGAAGATAAGAAAATCGTTCTAGAATCTAAACCAATGATTGATAGAATGAAAGAGTTAGCGAGTGATTTAAATGTATGCTCTCAAAAAGGTCTTGTGGAAAGATTTGACTCTACAATTGGTGCAGGTACAGTATTAATGCCATTTGGTGGAAAGACACAATTAACACCAGCACAAGCAATGTGCGCAAAGATTCCTGTATTAGACGCAGAAACAAATACAGCTTCTTTGATGTCTTGGGGATTTGATCCATATGATATGAGTGATAATCCATTCACAGGTGCACAAGAATCTGTTATCTCTTCTATTTCTAAGATCGTAGCTGCGGGTGGTTCTTATCACCATGCATGGATGTCCTTCCAAGAATACTTTGGACATATGTACACTGATCCAAAAAGATGGGGTCAACCATTCTCTGCATTACTTGGTGCTTTAAAAGCGCAACAAGAATTAGAAATTGGTGCCATTGGTGGTAAAGACTCTATGTCTGGTACATTTGAAGATATTGATGTTCCACCTACACTTGTAGCTTTCTCTGTTTCAACATGTAAGGCAGATAAAGTTGTTTCTACAGAATGGAAACAAGCAGGACATTCTGTTTATGTATTGAAACCAAATTATGATGCATATGGTAATCCGGATTGGGAAAGTGTTAGAAATACATTTGATAGAGTTGAAGAACTCATTAAAGATGGTAAGGCATATTCTATTTGGACACTAGAAAATGGTGGATGTGCAGAAGGTATTTTGAAGTGTGCTCTAGGTAATCGTATTGGTTTTGCGATTGATGGTTCTGTTTCTAATGATGATTTGTTCCAAAAGTGTTATGGTGCATTCATGATTGAAACAGATACAGTATTAGAAGATGCAATTCTATTAGGTAAGACAATTGAAAAGTATGAACTCATCACAAATGAAGGTGTACTTTCATTCGATGAACTTCAAAAAGTATATGAAGATAAACTACAACCAGTATATCCATATACAGATGTCAATCCAGAAAAGACAATTGAAGAAATCAACTACCATTCTAAAGAAGTATTGCATGCAAGCTATACTGTAGAAAAACCACATGTATTGATTCCAGTATTCCCTGGAACAAACTGTGAGTGGGATACAGCACATGCATTCCAAAGAGCAGGTGCAGAAACAGAAATCTATGTCATTAAGAATCTAACAAGTGCCGCTATTGAAAAGAGTGCAACTGAATTCGCAGAGAAGATTCATAACTCTCATATCATTGCGATTCCTGGTGGATTCTCTGGTGGTGATGAACCAGAAGGTTCCGCAAAATTCATTACAGCTTTCTTTAGAAATCCAAAGGTAAAAGAAGCAGTAACAGATTTATTAGATAATCGTGAAGGATTGATGTGTGGTATCTGTAATGGTTTCCAAGCTTTGATCAAGTTAGGTTTAGTTCCATATGGAAAGATCATTGATACAGATGAACATTGTCCTACATTAACATTCAATACAATTGGTAGACACCAATCTATGTTAGTGCGTACAAGAATTGCTTCAAATAAATCACCATGGTTAAAACATACAAAACCATCTGAAATCCATACAGTTGCGATTTCTCATGGGGAAGGTAGATTTGTCGCAGAAGATGCAGTATTAAAACAACTCATTGAAAATGGACAAGTCGCAACACAATATGTAGACCTTGATGGTAAACCAACAAGTGATGTACGTTATAATCCAAATGATTCCTATCTCGCAATTGAAGGAATCACTTCACCAGATGGAAGAGTGTTTGGTAAGATGGGACACTCTGAAAGAAGTGGAGAAAATATGTATGTAAATATTCCTGATCAGAATCTAGAAGAAGAAATCTTCAAGAGTGCTGTTGAATATTTCAAATAACAAACAAAAAGGATATCGACACTGATATCCTTTTTACATACGAATGACTTCATCAAATAATTGTTCAACACCTTCTGGTAAGTAATGTGCTACCGCAATGATTGTTCTTTCACTCTTTAATAACGTTTCATAGATTTCTTTGGCAGTGGATTCATCTACTGCATTAGCTACTTCATCCATTAATACCACTGGATGATAATCATATAACTCTCTAGCTAAGCAAACTCTTTGAATTTGTCCACCAGATAATTTCTTTGCGTTATCTTCTAATTTAATTTGATTCGTATCAATCTTAGAAGCTTGGATTGAAGAAGCGATATCTTGATTTGTTCTACCTAATGTAATGTTATTTTGAATTGTATCATCAAATACATAACTATCTTGTGTAATCATACCAATAATGGAATGAATTTGATTATGAGAAAGTTTTGCATAATCAACATCACCTATTGTGATAGTTCCTTCATAGTTTTCTAATTGTTTGAATATCAATTTTAAGATTGTTGATTTTCCACAACCAGATGCACCAAATATGAGATACTTCTTTCCACTTTTAAATGTATATGAGAAGTTATTGATAATTTGTTGTTCAGGAATATAAGAGAAAGAAATATGATTCAAAGAAATATCATTGTTTGAAAGTGTTTGATTCTCTTTTGTTTCTGTATCTTCTACATCAATTTTCTCTCGATATACAGCATCATATCCATTGATTCTTATATAGGAAGCAAATAGATTAGAAAGATTATTAAAAAATGCTCCAGATAAATTTCCAACAGAAAGAATTGTTCCAGGAATAACGTAGCCTTTGATAATTAATAAAAGTGTAAAAATCATTAATAATGATTGGCCAGTAAGACTAAAAGAAATTGGAATTTCATTTAGTAATGACTGTAAGTTTCTAACTTTAACGATTTGATGTTCATATTCTTCGCCACATGAATTTAATTGATTAATCATTGTTTCTTGTCTATTGTATGAAGTCCAAACATTCTTACCATTTAAAATATCACTAGAATGGTCGAGATATTTCTTTTGTAGATCTGAACTTCTCTTTTCTGCTTTTTCAGAGCTTCTTTTTTCAAGCTTAGGAATAATCATATTTATTACAAACATGAAAGTAGAAAATAACATGATTGACCAATGTAAATAAATTAAACCAATGACTGTAAAAAAGACATATAATAAAGCATCTGTAACAATGAATATATTTCGTATAGCTTCTTCAATACGAGCAGAATCATTATTGAGTGCATTAATTGATGAAAGTGCATTTGTTCTTGGTTGAGAAGAAACATGAGCGATTTTATTTCTATAAAGAATCATGCAATGTTGTATTGTCTTATTTTGGAAAAATTTATAGAGATAATCAAAGAGGCAAACGATTAGGAATAAAACTAGACTGATAATTTGGAAATATAAAGCATCTAAGTATTTTCCTTCAATTACGTATTGTGTGAAATTTGATAATAAAACAGAATATAAAGTTTGAAGACAAGCCGCAAACAAATCAAAAAAGATGGCAAATAAATAAGTTTTGGGATTTTTAAGAATTAAATCAAATATATTTTTTTGTTTCATATGATACCTCTTTTTTTCTAATACTATAGAAAGTATAGTATAGCTCGTTAGATAACACAATAGGAAAATAAAAGAACCAATGCTTCACATTAGTCCTTCTTTTCACCAATCCATTTTAATTCATATTCACCAGTTACTTCTAATGTTCCACCATTTGTTAGATCAATAGAATCTTCTGATTCATAATAATCTCTGACTCTTCCAAGTGAATCTTTAACATGTAATCCTGCATCATTTAATGCCTTTACTTTATAGATACCAGGTCTTAATGATTTAGGAATGTCATATACACCAGGTGTAATTCTTAATTCATTATCATTTTGAATATAGATGAGATGTTCGTCTTTATGATGTTTCGCTGCATTTACTTTTTGGTAGAAACGTTCTCTGATAAAGAATAGCTCTGCATTTTCTACAGCGTAAGAGAATGTTTTCGTTGGTGTAACAACTTGGATTTTATCTGAAGAATCTGTGTTACGTACAACATAACCTAATCTATGACAGTTAACAATGTGTTCACTCATAAAGTAAACAGCTGCTTCTGTTTCATACAACATTCCTTCAATCTTTACCGATTCTTTCTTATTAACTGCATCTGGAATGTTATTGATTGTGTTCTTTCTAATTTCAACAATACTTCTAGGTGCATATTCATTAGGAATGCTACTAGCGGAAACTCTGAGGTTTGCGCGAATTGCGTTGATACAATGTTCACCTTCATGTAAAAGAATCTTAGGCAATGGGTATAATCTTGCGATAATATCTTCTGGTTTATTTGTTTCTAGATATGTATCCATGATCATATCTTTCATATGAGGTTGTGCCGTTACGATTCTTTGGAATATATCATATTTCAAAGGTAAACCATAATTACTTATGATTTCTCTACAGTTCTTACATAAATAATGTCCATCTGTTAGTTTTTCTGGTCTATTAAATAATCCACCTGTTTCGGACAGACAGAAGTCACATACTTTTTTTGCCATAAGAAATCTCCTTGCTTACGATATTATAACCGATAAACGAAAAATGGAGAAATAACATGATAAAGAAAGATGAAATTTATATCGCCATTTATATTGCCATTTATATCGCCACATGTAACGCTATCTGCATTATTCATATTGTTAATCAAGTTATTTGTGCCGCAAATCATATTATTTATATCGCCAAATTTTGTATAAAGTATTACATCATTACAGATAATAAATATACTAAAATTCAATATTTGACACGCACGGTTCTGTGGATTTGAAAATTTTTCGAAAAAAGTGTTGACATAAGAATGGTGGTGAATGTAATATATACGGGCTTAGTGAGTTTTGGCTTTACCATGTCGTGAAGCCAAAAAAATAAGACTAAGAATGACGCACACGGTATCGTGTGCATGAGCGAAAGGAGAAAGAAAATGCCAACAATAAACCAGTTAGTACGCAAAGGCCGTACTGATAAAGTTTACAAGTCAAAGTCCCCTGCATTAAACAGAGGATTCAACAGTTTGAAAAACAGACCTACAAATTTGAGCAGCCCTCAAAAAAGAGGTGTTTGTACTCGTGTAGGTACAATGACTCCTAAGAAGCCAAACTCTGCATTAAGAAAGTATGCCCGTGTAAGACTATCCAATGGTATGGAAGTTACAGCATATATTCCAGGTGTAGGACATAACTTACAGGAACACTCCGTAGTTATGATCAGAGGTGGCCGTGTTAAGGATCTACCAGGTGTTCGTTACCACATCATCAGAGGTACATTAGATTGTGCTGGTGTTAACGAAAGAAATCAGTCCCGTTCATTATACGGTGCTAAGAAGCCTAAGAAGTAAGAGATAGAGAGGAGAAATTAATATGCCAAGAAAAGGTTATGTAGCAAAGCGTGACGTATTACCAGATCCAATCTATAACTCAAAGTTAGTTACAAAGTTAATTAACAAGATCATGATTGATGGTAAGCGTGGAACAGCACAAACAATTTTGTATGATGCATTCGCTTCAATCGAAAAGAAAACAGGCGAGAACCCTATGGAAGTATTCGAAAAGGCTCTCGGAAATGTAATGCCTCAATTAGAATTGAAGGTAAGACGTGTTGGTGGTGCAAACTACCAAGTACCAGTAGAAGTATCTGCTGAAAGAAAATTAACATTGGGTCTCAGATGGATCGTTAACTATTCTAGATTACGTCATGAGAACACAATGGAAGAAAGACTTGCTAACGAAATCATGGATGCAGCTAATGGAACAGGCGCTTCTGTTAAGAAGAGAGAAGATGTTCATAAGATGGCTGAAGCAAACAAGGCGTTTGCTCACTTCCGTTGGTAATTAGAGAAAGGAGCTAATAATGCCAAGAGAGTTCCCATTAAACAAGATTCGTAATATCGGAATCATGGCTCATATCGATGCTGGTAAAACAACAACAACTGAACGTATCCTTTATTACACAGGTAAGATTTACAAGATCGGTGAGACTCACGATGGCGCTTCCCAGATGGACTGGATGGCTCAGGAACAAGAACGTGGTATCACAATCACTTCTGCAGCCACAACATGTCACTGGAAAGACTGTCAGATCAACATTATCGATACACCAGGTCACGTAGACTTCACAGCTGAAGTTGAAAGATCACTTCGTGTATTAGATGGTGCTGTAACAGTCCTTGACTCCAAGGCTGGTGTTGAACCACAAACAGAAACTGTTTGGAGACAGGCTTCTGAATATAAAGTTCCTCGTATCGTTTTCTCTAACAAGATGGACGCTACAGGTGCTGACTTCGATATGAGTGTTAACTCTATTGGAGATCGTTTAGGTGCTAAGGCAGCTGCAATCCAAATGCCAATTGGTGCTGAAGCAAGTTTCCGTGGAATCATTGACTTAGTAACAATGAAACAGGAAATGTATGCAAATGACTTGGGTACAGATATTCAAGTTATTGATATTGAAGATCAATTCAAAGAAGAAGCAGAAGCTAAACATGCTGAATTGTTAGAAGCTATTGCTGACTATGATGAAGATCTTATGATGAAAGTTCTTGAAGGTGAAGAACCAACTGTTGAAGAAATCAAGGCTGCTATCCGTAAGGGTGTTATGACTTCTGAATTCTTCCCAGTACTCTGTGGTTCTGCTTATAAGAACAAGGGTGTTCAAATGTTATTGGACGCTGTAGTAGATTACTTACCAGCTCCAACAGATATTGACGCTATCGCTGGACATTTACCAAATGGTGAAGAATCTAGCCGTAAGCCAAGTGATGATGAACCATTCTCAGCTCTTGCATTTAAGATTGCTACAGACCCATTCGTAGGTAGATTGACATACTTCAGAGTTTACTCTGGTCACGCTACTGCTGGTTCTTATGTATTAAATGCTACAAAGGGTAAGAGAGAAAGACTTGGTCGTCTTGTAAGAATGCATGCTAACCACCGTGCTGATATCGAAGAAGTTTATACTGGTGATATCGCTGGTGCAGTTGGTCTAAAGTTCACAACAACTTCTGATACTCTCTGTGATGAAAATGCACCAATCGAATTGATGCAGATGGTATTCCCAGAACCAGTTATCCAGATGTCTGTTGAACCAAAGACAAAAGCTGACTCTCAAAAGATGGATGCTGCTCTTCAAAAGCTTGCTGAAGAAGATCCAACATTCAGAGCTTATACAGATGAAGAAACAGGTCAAACAATCATCGCCGGTGTAGGTGAACTTCAATTAGATATCATTCTCGATCGTATGAAGAGAGAATTCAAGGTTGAAGCTACAGCAGGTGCTCCACAGGTAGCATACCGTGAAACTATCAAGTCTGAAGCTGAAGTACAAGGTAAGTTTGTAAGACAGTCTGGTGGTCATGGTCAATACGGTGATGTTTGGATCAGATTTAAACCAAACCCAGGTAAGGGATTCGAATTCGAAGATCAAACAGTTGGTGGATCAATTCCTAAGGAATTCATCAAGCCTACTCAAGCAGGTCTTGAAGAAGCTCTTCCAAATGGTCTTGTTGCTGGATTCCCAGTTGTAGATATTCGTGCTGAACTATTTGATGGTTCTTACCATGATGTCGACTCAAGTGAACAAGCATATAAGATTGCTGCATCCTTAGCTCTTAAGGAAGCTGCTAAGAAATGTAACCCAACAATTCTAGAACCTATCATGGCTGTAGATATCACAGCACCATCTGAATACTTAGGTGCAGTAATGGGTGACGTTACTAAGAGACGTGGTCAAATTCGTGAACAAGAAGAAACAGGTAATGCTATCAAGGTTAAGGCATTCGTACCATTAGCTGAAATGTTCGGTTATGTAACAGATCTTCGTGGATTTACACAAGGTCGTGGTATCTTCACAATGCAGATGGACCACTATGAAGAAGTTCCAAAGAATATTGCGAAAGACATTATCGAAGCTCACGCTTCTAAGTAATATTCAAAAGGAATTAAAAAATGTTGTAATTTAGTTTGCCATCAAGTAAAATGATGGCAGACTGAATAAGTTGAAAAATAAATAAACTGGAGGAAAAAACCAAATGGCAAAGGAAAAATTCGACCGTAGCTTAGAGCATGTTAACGTTGGTACTATCGGACACGTTGACCACGGTAAAACAACTCTTACAGCTGCAATCACAAAGTATCTTTCTGAACATCCTGAAGATGGTAAGGCTGCATTCGAAGCTTATGACCAAATCGATGGTGCACCAGAAGAAAAAGAACGTGGTATTACTATCAACACAGCTCATGTTGAATACCAAACATTAAAGAGACACTATGCACACGTTGACTGTCCAGGTCACGCTGACTATGTTAAGAACATGATCACTGGTGCTGCTCAAATGGATGGTGCTATTCTTGTTGTAGCTGCTACTGATGGACCAATGCCTCAGACTCGTGAACACATCTTACTTGCTCGTCAGGTAGGTGTTCCAGCTATCGTTGTATTCTTAAACAAGTGCGACATGGTTGACGATGATGAATTAGTTGACTTAGTTGAAATGGAAGTTCGTGAACTTCTTTCTGAGTATGGATTCGATGGAGACAATGCTCCTGTAATCCGTGGTTCTGCTTACCAAGCTCTTCAAGGAGATGCTAAGTGGACACCAGCTATCAAGGAATTACTTGATGCTGTTGACGCTTATATCCCAACACCAGAACATGATAACGACAAGCCATTCTTAATGGCAGTTGAAGATGTATTCACAATCACAGGTCGTGGTACTGTTGCTACAGGACGTGTAGAACGTGGTGAATTACACTTAAACGACGAAGTTGAAATCGTTGGTATCAAGGAAACACAAAAGACAGTTGTTACTGGTATCGAAATGTTCCGTAAGACTCTTGACTATGCTCAAGCAGGTGATAACATCGGTGCATTACTTCGTGGTGTTAACCGTGAACAAATCGAACGTGGACAAGTTCTTGCTAAGCCAGGATCTGTTACACCTCATACAAAGTTCAAGGCTCAAGTTTACGTATTAACTAAGGAAGAAGGCGGACGTCATACACCATTCGTTTCTAACTACCGTCCACAGTTCTACTTCAGAACAACAGACGTTACTGGTGTAATCACTCTTCCAGAAGGTACAGAACTCTGCATGCCTGGTGATAACGTAGTTATGGAAGTTGAACTTCTAGCTCCTATCGCTATTGAAAACGGTACAAAGTTCTCTATCCGTGAAGGTGGTAGAACAGTAGGTTCCGGTTCTATTACAGAAATCGAAGCTTAATTAAATCTTATTGTTACATGAGAGATATCCTTTGGGTATCTCTTTTTGTTCGCATGCCATGGGCATGCTCTAACGGGTGAAAGTCCCGAACACACTCA
>CAVKTV010000011.1:0-23607 GCA_963659075.1 Lachnospiraceae bacterium
TTCCAATCTAGACCAACATCACATCCAACACGATTGTATTCAAAGATGTCAAGTGTAGAACAGAATGGAACACCACATCCTAATACTGGATGGTCTTGGCAGAGATCTTTTAAGAATAGAATAGCTCGTTTCATTTTGTGTGCTCTTGATTCTGTTTCTGTTGAGAAAGGTGCTGCAGCGTATAGGAAATCTAATTTCACTAAATCAAAATTCCATTCATTGAAGATACGATCAAAAACATCTTTTAAATATTGAATTACTTCAGGATGATCAATATCTAATGCATACGCACCATTCCAATTACATCCTACAAACCATGGCTCTCCATTGACTTTTAATAACCAATCTGGATGTTCTTTTACGAGCTTTGAATTCACGGATGCAAGGAAAGGAGATACCCAGATACCAGCCTTGAAATGGGCTTTATGGATACGATCCGTTTCATAACGTAATCCATGTGGGAATTTACTTGGGTCATATTCTAACCAATCACCTGTACATGGTTGCCAACCATCATCAATTTGGAATAAATCATTTTCTTGTAGGATGATCTTACAACCTTCTAGATCTTCTTGAATCGTATCAGTAGATATATTTTCATAATGGTTATACCAACTAGAGTATCCATATAATTTTGGCTGTGTTTGATGTGGAATGTTCATTTCAGTGAACCATCCATCAAATACTTCTTCTTCACTACCTATTTGTTCATAGATGTCAAAGATTGTATATGTTCCATCTAGTTTTACACCTTTACAATCTCTTTCAATCGTTAAGGTGTTTTTTTCATAGTTGAATATCGTATATCCTAGATCTTCATTGATAGATGCGAGTAAATGATATTTGTTTCCTTTTCTGAGGTACATGTATGTATATCCATGAAAGATGCCTTTATGTTTTGGATATGCATGAAAGTGATAGTCACCATAGCGATCAAAATGATATTGATCAATTAATTTTTGAGGCACATGTTGTAATCCTCTTAAAGAATCAGAGACTTTCATTTCTTTATTGTATGTCCATGTTTGATATCCATTGAAGAATAGATAATCTGTAGAAGAAACTTCTAGAGTAGTAGAAGCTTGAATCAATTCAATTGTTCCATGGATTTCTTCTGTGATATTTTTTAGTGATTCTGTTGAATATTCAATTGTTTCTGAATCTGTTTGAATTTGTATTTTCCAAGTCATATTTTTTTCTCACTTAATGTTTTGGCGATTTCATTTGCCTTTTCATCTGTTAATATAAATTTCTTTTTGAATAAGATATACGCAACGACTAAACCAATACAAGGTAATATTGTCATCAATAGATGTAATCCTGTAATCGTAGATGCACTTTGTGCGACTGGAATACCATCAGCACTATTTCCGTTTAAACCAATCAAATCTAATCCAATACCGGATAAGAATACCGCAAATCCAGACGCTGCCTTTACTACAAAAGTTTGCATAGAGAAGATAACAGATTCTTCTCTTCTTCCTGTTTTGATTTCACCATAATCAACAGAGTTTGATAAGAATACAGTTGTTAATACACTCAACATACCGTTGGCTACAAATACTAACATACCAATTGCACAAAGGAGTGGCATGACATGGGATAAGTTTGTGAAACAAGAAAGTAACAAACAAACATAACCTGTAATAGCCATTAATAAACTTGTTTTAAATATTGTTTCATTAGATAGTTTCTTCCTTAGTAATGGATAGATCAACATCATACCTAAGATTTGTCCTGCACCACCAACTGTGGTGAATAATGTATATTGTGTCTTCCAAGCTTCTCCACCAAAATCATATTTGAAGAAATAGAGAATTAAATTACTTGTGATATAAAGTGCACTATTGATCAATATGATCGTTATAACAGTCACCATAGCTTGATCATTATGGAATAATGCTTGGAACATTTCTTTAACAGTCGTTGTTTCCATTTGTTTATCACTTTTCTTTTCTTTGATCGTAAAGAACAAAATAGATTCAGTCACAACAAATAGTATCGCAACGATCAATGAGAACCACTTAAATCCAGTAGATTCACTATTTCCACCAAGAAGAGATACGCAAAGTACAGTTCCAACTTGAATGAGTGCTGATCCAACACCTGCACATGTTCTACCAATAACAGATAATTGTTCTCTATCACTAGGTTTTTCTGTGACTGCAGGAATCATTGACCAAAATGGAATATCCATCATTGTATACGTAACACCCCAAAGGATATAAACGATAGCGAAATAAATCATTAAACCAGAAGATGATAAAGATGGTGCTGAGAATAATGCATATAAAACAAACGCATTTAATACAGAACCTGAAATGATCCAAGGACGGAACTTTCCATATTTTGTATTTGTTTTTGCGACTAAGATACCCATAAATGGATCATTGAACGCATCAAAGATTCTCGCAATCATCAATATCATTCCTACAAATGTTGCTTGTAGACCAAGAATATCTTGATAGTAATACATGACATAGGAACTAGATAAGGCATAGACCATATCCTTACCAACTGCGCCTAAACCAAATGCTGCTTTTTCTTTTGTGCTAAATTTTTTCATATTATTTTCCTTCAACTTTTATATTTAAAGTGATGCTAGAAAGACCAGGAGAAGATATCGTTAATGTACCTTCACCAACTAGTCCATTTGTTTTGAGGTATGTACCAGTCATACCACCTTCACACACAATAACTTTAGGACCAACGACTTCTAAGTTGTCAGATGTTGTTAATGTGAGTGGAAGTTGTGCGTATGGAGCGATATTATTATTTTCATCTTTTACTTGGATGCGAATCGAACACATGTCATATGTATCTGATTCATGAAGAATGGATGAAGATATCGTTGTTTCTAAATGTAATGTATTTCCTGGTGATTTTGTGATGGATTTGATGACTTTTCCATCTTTGATGGCGTCGAATCTCCATCTTGTAGATTCACCACCCCAGTTACCAACATATTTACTATAGAGGTCATATCCATCCGCAAATGACATATGGTAACGCAACATGACATACGCAAATAATGTTTTGTATTTCAGTGGTAGATTTGCCATGCCATAGAGTGCAGCTGCATTTAAACATTCCGCAATTTGTTTTGCTTGAGTTGGTGGCATTTTTTCTTGTTCGATTAATAGATGACCAATTGTATCATCAATTAAGATAGGACCATGTTTTAAAGCGGTATATGGTGTATTTTTAAATTCTTTGACGAAGGCATCATTTTTATACAAACGGATAGAATCTCCATTTGTGAAACAATAGAATTGTGGAAGTTGTCCTGCTGGATAGTCACCAATTTCCATATTGGAACTAACTTCTAGAACTGGTGTTTGATCTTGTTGAGAAGCATAGATAGATGCAGCGAGTTTTGGATTTCTAAAGCTATCCATAACGCCATGGTAACAAATCTTATCTCCACTACCAAAGTCTTTATGTGTGGCATAATCAAACATACACCATTCAAAACATCCAAGATGTTGTTGATCTTTCATTGCGTCATTTAATACTTGTGCGTGTCTTAGAGCGTGCTGTTGTCTTTGAATGGAACGATCATATGTTTTTGTTGGGAACATATGTCCATTACATTCAGATATCAATAATGGTTTATCTAAATGTGATGTGACAGATTTCTTAGATTTACATCCAGGATTTGTGCCATTATGAGAGAAATCGTTATATGCATAGATATCTTCCAACAAGGAACTCTTTTCTAAGTAACGAACACCACTAGTAGGTCTAGTAGGATCTAATCTATGTGCGACTTCATTTGTCTTTGTATAAAGTTCATCATCATCTTGGCTTTCATTGACACGTACGCCCCATATACAAATAGATGGATGATTGCGATATTGTAAGACCATTTCTTCTGTATTCTTGATGCAAGTTTCTCTCCAAAAGGAATCTTTGGATACATGTTGCCATCCAGGTATTTCTGTGAAAACCAAAATTCCTCGTTTATCACATTCATCAATGAAATAATGAGATTGAGGATAGTGTGATGTTCTAACCGCATTGACACCTAATTCTTCATCTAATATTCTTGCGTCTTCTCTTTGTAAAGATTCACTTGCCGCATATCCCATATATGGGAAAGATTGATGTCTATTTAATCCTCTTAGAAATACTGTTTTTCCATTCACTAACAAGTTGTTTTCTGTTAATGAGATCGTTCTTAGACCAAATGGAATTTCTTTGATGTATGTACCTACTTGTAATTCTAATGTATACAAATAACCATGATGTACTTCCCAAAGAATTGGCTCTGGAATATGTAAAGAAATAGAAGAAGGACAATTGTCATAGTTTTGTTCTACAACACATTGATGATCTTGATTCAATACTTTTGTGCTTAATTGGAATGCTTCTATTGGACCATCATAGGTAATATCTACATCAATATCAGATAAAGATTGTTTTGTCTGAATGAATGCATCAGAGATATATGTATTAGCTACTTCATCAATCCATACATCTCGATAGATACCACCGTATGTTAAATAATCAATTACAAATCCAAATGGAGGAATAGATGGATCTTCTGTTGTATTTAATTTCAATACAATGAGATTATCTCCTTTATGAACATGGTTTGTGATTTCTAAGCGATAAGCAGTATAACCATTATAGTGTGTACCAATTTCATTTCCATTAACATAAACTGTACAAATATGTGCAGCACCATCTAATTGTAGAAAGTAACGTTGGCTGAGTTCATCTAAATGCAAATGCCTACGATATCCACATATCATTTGATAAGATTTGATATCAATATAATGTAGGGGTAATTCTTTGACTGTGTGAGGAATTCTAATCGTTTCATAAGTTCCTTTTCCTTGTAAGAAATCTTCATTGAATGTTTCTGTGAATTCCCATTGATCATTAATTCTTTTCATATAATATTCCTTTCAATAAAATATCTACTAGATCTTGTAGTGATTGTTGGTATGTGTGTTCATCAATGGATGAAGAAAGTAAAGTGTTCATAGAAGAAGTGACAATGACTTCTATCATAGATAGTGGTACTTCTCTAAGAATCTTTTGTTGAATTCCTTCTTGGATGAAATCAAATACTGGTTCCCAATTGGATTGTAAATGTTGAGATATTGATTTTGATACAGATGGATATTGTACAGATAGTGGTTCTAATTGTTTGAAATCAATGGATTCAATATCTGTAGGCATCGCAATCAATAATTTTTTTAATTTATCTAGATACGGAATATCTTCTTTTAAGATCTTTTTCTTATTTTCTTGGATGTTATCAAATCCATATTCAACGATACCTTGTAGGAGTTCTTCTTTTGATGGAAAGATACGATAAATCGTTTTCTTTGCGATGTGTAGATCTTTCGCAATATCATCCATTGTAAAGTTGAGACCTTTCTTTTTATAAAGTGCGATTGCGCTTTGAATGATCGTATTTTTATCTGTCATAGGAAACTCAATCTCCTTATCTAGTTTCCATTATAGATAAATGTAAGCGATTACACAATAGTTTTTTTCAAAATATAACTCAAAAAAAACAATTCTGTGTTAATCTTTACATTAACTGAGGTACGCATATGAGTGAAAACAATGAAATTATTAAATTTCTACCATGTTCTATCGATAATGTATGTGATGTAGAAGAATGGTTAGATGTGTTAAGTACACAAGGATATTTATTAAAAAGTCAGACAATTAATTTATTGGCGGGTATTTTCTATTTAGAACCGGATAAGAGAAGATACTATCATCATGTCGTTGCGGGAGAAAAGACAAAGAAAAAAGATATCTTTGAAAATGACAGAATTACAGTCGAAAAATATACGAGCCAAGGTCTGGAATTCTTAGGAAAAACTTGTGGATATTATTTCTTTCGAACAGATCAATTATCTGTGATTGAAAAAGTATGTGAACCTACAGAAAAAAAGAGAAAATTAAATCTCATTTATCATGGAATTATGACAATTATTATGATTTGTATTTTTTCAGGTGTCTTATTTCATGGATTGAATGTTTATAATTATAATACATTCGCTAAGATCATGGCTGAAGTGATGGGGTTATTACTAGTAGTCATTGTTTTGGTGCTTGGGGTAGAAGTCTATGGTGCATATGAAGATTTAAAAAATCCAGATAAAATGAAACCTGCTTATCAAAGAAAACTGAATTTACAAACACCAGAATTAGAACTCACTTATAAAGCAATGTTATTAATCTTGATCTTATCATTCGTAGTATTGATTTTAATGCAAGATCTAATGCTAGGGGTAATTTATAAATGAAGATAGTGAATATACTATCTTCATTTTAATTGTATTGATTTTCCAATATCAGCACTTTTTCTATGTGAAATAGAAATGACGGTTCTATCTTTTGATACAGAATCTAACGTTTCTAGTATCTCCTTTTCACTTTCAGCGTCTAAACTTGCGGTGATTTCATCTAACATGAGGATAGAAGGATCTGTAACGATGGCACGTGCGATGGATAATAATTGCCATTGTCCTTTTGAAAATAATTCTTCTTTACATGGTGTATGGATTCCATCTTGAAACGTTTGTACAGTTTCATATAGATGACATCTTTTTAATGCGGTAATAACTTGTTCCTCTGTAATAGATGAATCATACAATGTAATCTGATCTTTAATAGAACCTAATACAGGATGAAAAGCTTGTTCCACATAGCCAAATATTTTTCTTCTTTGTTTTGAATCTAAGTGATAAGGTTCATGACCATATACTAGAATCTTTCCTTTGTTTGGTTCATAAAGACCTAATATCAGTTTAAATAGAGTGCTTTTTCCTGAACCAGTTCTTCCTAATAAAGTAATATGTTCTCCTTTATGAATGATGAAAGAATAATCATGTAAGATATCTTCATCTTGGTAGGCAAAAGAAATATTTTTGATATCAATGACAATATCTTGATTGATATTTTCGATACTTTCATTTCTAGAAGGATTTTTATCTTTGTATTTTAGAAATTCATTGATTCTTTGGACACCAGATAAGGCAGATTGAATGGTTGTGATTTCCATGCCAATTGATTCAATGGGCTCAAATATTTGAGAGACCAACTGAATGATCATGACTGCACTTCCTACGCTCATAGAAAAGAAAGCTAAAATAGATGGATTGTTTGTGGAAGAAAGTAGAATCACGATTGCGATGATGCATGCATTGGTACATTGAATGACAGGGGAATATAAGGCATCATAGAAATTTGTTTTTGTGATTGCGAGATATCCTTTTTGAATCGAATCATCATATTTTTTTTCGAAGTATGTTTGTTTGTTGAGGTTATGAATCGTAAGAATATTTTGAATGACTTGTGGAATAAAGGCATTTGTTTCTTGGATTGCGGCACGATTGTCCATTTCACTTTTCAACATGCTTTTTTGAACGTGTCTTGTAAATAGAAAAAGGAAAGGTATTATCAGCAACAACGTATAAAATAAACCTTTTGTTGTTTGAAAGATGATCACAAGAATACTAATGAGACTGATTGCGTCTGCAACCAAAGAAATGATTCCATTTGTGAATAATGCTTCCACAGTATCTACATCATTCATGAAACGAGAAACAATACTACCTGGAGCGACTTTAGTGATAGTAGAAATATCAAGATTAGAATATTTCAACATCATTCCACTTCTTAGCGAATGTGTTATTTTTTGACCATAGATGAGTAACAAAGAATCACGGATGGATAACATAACATTGTTTAATAGAAGAGAGATAAAGTAGAAAGAAATAATATAGAAAGATATTTGTGATTGATTTGTTAGAGTGTCTACGATTTGAGAAAGAATATAAGGTGGTAGTAAAGAAAAAAGTACACAGCCTAAAACAGAGGCTAGAATGGATAAACAAAGATACCATTTACGAATGGATGTTTGAATCATGATAGAAGTTACATTCATTTTGGATCACCTTCTTGTAATGTGTAGAGTTGTTGATAATCTGGATTCGTTTGTAATAAATCGTTATGTGTTCCTACATATCCTTTTGTTTGATTGATAAAAAGAACTTGTGAAGTTTGAGGGAAAACATGTAAACGATGAGAAATCAAAAGTATGATTTTATCTGAATATCGTTTTAGATTTTGAAAGATTAGTTCTTCTGTATGAATATCTAATGCGGAAAAAGGATCATCTAAAATAAGAATAGGGGAAGCGTGAGCGAGTGTTCTAGCGAGTGCAAGCCTTTGTTGTTGCCCACCAGATAAACGCATACCAGAATTTCCAATCTTTGTATGAATGCCATCTTCCATTTGTAAGACTTCTTCATCCATACAAACAAGTTTTAAATAATACATGACATCAATAGAATCACCTAATGCGATATTGTTTTCAATCGTATCATCAAATAATTGAGGTTCATGTCCTAAATAAGAAATACAATCATAAGTTTCATAATTTGAAAGATCTTGATCATTGAATAAGATTTGACCAGAATACTCCCATTCTTTTAGAAATAATTTACCAAGTGTTGTCTTTCCACAGGCGACAGGTCCAGTAATTCCAAGAATTTGTCCTTGTTTCAAATCAAAAGAAATGTGATTGAATAATGGTTTTGCCTCTGGATAAGAAAAGGAGAGATCTTTTACTGTGAGTGTTTGAATGTTGGTGGTGTGATGGATAGATGTTGGTGCTTCATTTTGTACATACTTTTGAATTCTAGAATAAGAGACTTGTGCTTTATGAACAGCGTTGAAAAGTTTTGCGGATTTACTAGACTTATCTGCCATCTTCATAAAACAAGAAATATAAGTTGTAAAGATTGCGATGTCCCATGTTCCACGAAATATATTTTGACTTCCAAAATAAAGGATAAAGAAGATGCCAAAAATAGAAATGGATTTATAAAGAGGTGGTAAGGCAACGATTGGTAAGGAAGAAAGGATATTTGTATGTTCATAATCAGATAGGTAAGTTTCATAAGATTCTTTTTGGTTTTCTTCTCTACCATACACACGATAGCTGATTGCGTTTTCTGCACGATCTAATGTAACGGCATTTAGTTTTGTGGAAGATAGTTTTGCCTGTGTAGTAAGACGTTGAATGATACCTTTCATTTTTTCTGCGAAGATGTAAGAAAATGGAGTGAAGAAAATACAAAATAAGGCAATCTTGTAGTCATAATAAAATAACATACAGACATAAGCACATAAGGCAATGCCTGTATCAAAGATCTCAGTTGTGAACTTTCGCATACCTTCACTACAATCATCAACATCTGAGATTGCCTTTGTCATGATATTGCCAATTCCTTCTTGAATGAGTGTTTTGTGAGATGTATAGATCAAATTATGGAAAAGCGTTTCTTTCATCCTTTTATTTGTATTGTTCGCAAATATACGTACATAGTTTCTTTTTAGATATCTACAAAATTGTACGATGAAAATAGAAAACAAATATAAAACAACTAGTTTTAACATATCTGAAAATACAGCTTGTTTTTGTAAGATATGATATAAACATCCTGTTAGTTTCCCTTCAAAGAATGGAACTAGCACTAATCCAATGTTATAGATGATTCCAGTTATTGTAACGATGAGTAGTGTTTTCCATTCAATCTTAAAATAATCATAAATCGTTTTATTCATCTTTGGCCTCTTTGACTAATTTTGTGATATTTTGAAAACCTGAACGACTTTCTGTTTTGGATTTGATATAGATTTTGTTTAATGTTGTTAAGAATTGTTCTTTTTCTTCATTTGTTAAATCTTCTAATAACCAATCATAGAAAATGGATTCAATTTGTGTTTTGGATTGTTTTAAAGATTCTGCTTCTTTTGTTGCGTAAAGATAATGTTTTCTCTTATCTTTAGGATCTGTTTCTTTGATGATGAAACCTTTCTTTTCTAATGTGGCAACCCTTTTCGCGATTGCACCTTTATCACAATTCAATTGTTCGCACACTTCTTTTTGAGGAATGCCTGGATTGTGACGAACAAGATGGATCAAATCAAATTCAGAAGAACCAATTCCTTCTTCTTTGACCATTCGAATTGTTAGCTTGTTTAATTCTCTTGATATTTTTGTTATCTTTCTTGCGTCTTTTTCCATGTATACCTCAAATGGTTGTATATACAACTAATTGAATTATAGGTATCTGTTATGAATTTGTAAACTAGAAAGAAGGAAAAAGTGAATGTTGTTGAAATTATGCGTTAGTAAGCGTATAATCTTAACGTTTTCATAAAAAAGAAGAAGGTGAATGTATGGATTATCAAAAGGTTATAAATATTGCGGTGATTGCTCACGTAGATGCTGGTAAATCTACTCTTGTTGATGCATTCCTAAAACAATCTCATGTTTTTAAAGATAATGAGAAAGTTGTTGACTGTATTATGGACTCTAACGATCTTGAAAGAGAAAGAGGAATTACGATCTACTCCAAGAACTGCTCCGTACAGTATAAAGACTATAAAATCAATATCGTGGATACACCGGGCCACGCAGATTTCTCTAGTGAAGTAGAAAGAATCATCAAAACAGTAGATACTGTTATTTTGTTGGTTGACTCTGCAGAAGGTCCAATGCCACAGACACGTTTCGTATTACAGAAGTCATTAGAAAATGGTTTAAGACCTATTCTTTTGATCAATAAGATGGATAAACAAGATGCACGTGCTGTAGAAGTTATTGATGAATGTTATGATTTGATGCTTGAATTGAACGCAACAGATGATCAATTGGATTTCCCAATTTTATATGGTTGTGCAAGAGAAGGTATCGTTCGTTATGATTGGGAAGATACAAATACAGATATCGTTCCATTGTTTGAAACAATCATTCATCACGCACAAGCGTATCCTGATTTAACAGAAGAACCATTACAAATGCAGATTACTGCTCTTGCGTATGATGATTATATTGGAAGACTTGGTATTGGTAGAATCTATAAGGGAAGCTTAAAAGCGGCTACAAGCTATACAGTTTGTAACTCTGATGGATCTGCTCCTCATCAAGGAAAGACAAACCAGATCTTTGTATATAAAGGATTATCTAGAGTTTCAGTAGATGAAATTCAATCTGGTGAAATTTGTATGATCAGTGGTATTGCGGATATTAATATTGGTGATACTTTATGCCCTGTTGGTGCACCAGATCCACTACCAGCAATCAAAATTGAAGAACCAACTCTTTCTATGAACTTCATGGTTAATGATTCACCATTTGCGGGACAAGTTGGTAAATTTGTTACTTCAAGAAATATTCGTGAAAGATTAGATCGTGAATTACAAGTAAACGTTGGTTTGAAAGTAGAAGAAACAGATTCTACAGATACATTTAAAGTATCTGGTAGAGGTGAATTACACTTAACAATTCTTTTGGAACAAATGAGACGTGAAGGCTATGAAATTGCGGTTTCTAGACCTGAAGTTATCTTAAAGAAGATGGATGGTGTTACTTGTGAACCAGTTGAAGAAGTTGTGATTGATGTTCCAAATGATTATTCTGGATCTGTAATTTCAGCTTTGAATGTTCGTAAGGGTCTATTGAATAACATGGAAGATCAAGGTTCTTATACAAGAATTACTTATATGGTTCCTACAAGAGGTTTGATTGGTTTTAGATCTGACTTCATCAATATGACACATGGTGAAGGTACAATGGTACAAAGACTTGCGGATTATGAACCTTGGAAGGGTGAAATTCCACAGAGAGAAAATGGTGCATTGATTTCAACGGAAACTGGTGGCGCTATGACATATGCTTTATGGAATATTCAAAACAGAGGTCAATTATTCATTGGCGCACAAACTCCAGTTTATGAAGGAATGATCATCGGTATTTCTGCGAAGAATATGGATATGACAGTTAACCCAATCAAGAATAAAAAGATGACTGCAGTACGTTCTACAGGAAATGATGAAGCAATGAAACTTGTTCCACCAAAGATTTTGACTCTTGAACAAGCAATTGAATTTATCAATGATGATGAACTTGTAGAAATTACACCTACAGATATTCGTGTTCGTAAAAAGTATCTCACAGCGATTGATAGAAGAAGACACGCTAGAGAACTTGGTAAGATTGAAAATGAATCTGACGAATAAGATGGTAGAGAAATCTATCATCTTTTTTTAAATTTATATCCTCATTCTAATTGGGATATGTTACAATTTTCACATATGAAAGAAAAGAAGTGTGCCATCTTCCTCGCAGATGGCTTTGAGACATGCGAGGGATTGATTGTAATAGACTTGTTAAGAAGAGCAGGAATTACAATTGATATGATATCAATGAATGATGATCTAACAGTTACGACATCACAAAAAGTTGTTTTACAGGCTGAAAAGTTATATCGAGATATTGATACAAAGGATTATGATGTATTGATCTTACCTGGTGGTAAAGTTGGCACGGCAAACCTAGAAGCTTGTGATTCATTGAAAGAATCTTTAAAAGAACATTTTGAAAGTGGAAAACTGACATGTGCTATTTGTGCTGCCCCATCTATTTTTGGACATTTAGGCATGTTAGAAGGAAAGAAATATACTTGCTTCCCAGATTTTGATGGGTATTATGGTGGCTCTTATCAACAAGAACTCGCAGTTAGTGATGAAAATTTAATTACTGGACGTGGTATGGGCGCAACATTGGAATTCGCTAGAGAAATCCTAAAACAGCTCATAGATGAAGAAGCATTAAAGAAGGTTCAACACGGAATTCAATACGAACATACATTCCGTAACGAATAAAAGGAAAGAGAAATATATTGAGGAGAAAATACTATGGAAAACATGTTTTCAAATGACGCAAGACAATTGAAGTTTGATGTTTTAGTAGCACTTTGTAAAGCTGCTTCACAAGGTGAAGTTAACGAAGATGAAATTCAAGCTTATGCCCATAATCTTGTTTCATTATCATCCCCTAGATTAAGATGTTGTGTTTATAAAGAAAGAGAAATTTTGAGACAAAGAGTTCGTCTTTCAATGGGAAAAGATGCATCTGAAACATTAGAACATAATCCTAATCAAATCGTTCAAGTCATCGATGCGGCTTGCGATGGATGCACAATCAAGAAAATCAGAGTTACAGATAACTGTAGAAAATGTATGGCAAAGAGTTGTATGTCAGCTTGCCGTTTTGGTGCTATGCATATGGGAACATATCATTCTGAAATTGATTATAACTTGTGTAAAGAATGTGGTGCTTGTGTAAGAGCTTGTCCATATAACGCAATTGTTATGACAGAAAGACCATGTTTTGCGCATTGTCCTGTACAAGCAATTGGTTGGGATGAAAATGGTCTATGTAAGATTGATGAAAGTAAGTGTATCAATTGTGGTCAATGTGAAAATGCATGTCCATTTGGTGCAATCGAAGATAAGAGCTTAGTTGTTCCAGTTATGAATGATATTCGTTTGGGTAAGAAAGTGTACGCAATCGTAGCACCTTCTATTCAAGGACAATTTGAAAATACAAGTTTAGCTCAAATCATGAAAGCAGTAGAAATGATTGGCTTTACAGAATGTATTGAAGTAGCTGCAGGTGCAGATTTAGTCGCACAAACAGAATACAAAGAATTAAAAGAACATAAAGAAGCTGGAGTTCCATTAACAACTTCTTGTTGTCCTGCATTTGTAAATATGTTGAAGATTCATTTCCCAACAATTTATGAAAATAATAAGAGTTCTACACTTTCACCAATGTTGGCTTTAGCGAAGAAGTTAAAGAATGATGATCCAGATTGCGTTGTAGCGTTTATTGGACCATGTATCGCAAAGAAGAGTGAAATCAACTTATCTGAGTATTGTGAGTACGCTTTGACATATGAAGAACTTGCCGCAATGTTTATTAGTAAAGGTGTTTCTCCAAGTGAAGTTGAAGTTGGACCACTTGAAAAATATGCATCGAACTATGGACGTAACTTTGCGCACTCTGGTGGTGTTGCTGCTGCAGTTGTACAGGCCGCTAAAGAAGCAGGGGATACAGAAACATATAACGCTGTTATCGCAAATGGCGGTTTTGAATGTAAGAAACAACTATTGTTGATGAAAGTTGGTAAATTCCAAGGTGATATCTTAGAAGGTATGAATTGTGAAGGTGGATGTATTGCGGGTCCTGCTTGTATTACAGATCCAATGACTGTAAAAGGTAGAATGGCAAAAGAAAACATGCAGACAGATAAAAAATCAATTGAAGATTCTGTAAAATTATATGATTTGAAAGAGTTTGATATTGAAATCAAAAAGGATGCAGAATAAACTGATAACCATGAACAATTGTTCATGGTTATTTTTATGGAAAAGAAGTTAAATTTAAAAGAATTGAAATGGGTTCATGAACCAAAAAGATCTGTTTTAAATGAAAATCAATTGATATTAGAAACAGAACCACATACTTCATTGAATTTATTAGGTGGTAGTGCAGAAGCTGTAGAATTAGGAATGGAAACAGAAGAGAACTTTCATTTCTCGATTCGTTGTGATTTTCATTACAAGAAAGCTTTAGATCAATGTGGTATCGTTTTATATGATACAAATGGTAGAAAATTGATTTGTGGATGTGAAAAAAGAGATGGTGAAGTTTCTAAGATCGTTGTACGTGTCAATCATGTGGATGGCACTGATCGATCAGAAAGAGAAATTGGTTCCGCAATTCAATGGCTGTATTATAGAATATGGTTTAGAGGCGGAATCGTAAGAGTTCAATATAGTTTCAATGGAAAAAGATATTCTGATTTAAGAGAATTCGTTGTAAATGATAAAATAGAGAAGATTGGTGTATATGCTTGTTCACCAAATGATTCGTATTTTGATTGTATATTTTCAGAAGCAGTTTTAGACAAGGATGGGTATTGATATGAGTGCTGTAGAAAGATTGATTCGTTATTGTAAAGTGGATACACAAAGTGATCCAACAAATGAGAGTGTTACGCCTAGTAGTGAAAAGGAATTTGATCTAGCTAAAATTTTAGAAAAAGAATTAAAAGAACTAGATGTAAAAGATGTAACATTAGATGAACATTGTTATGTATATGGATGGTTGCCTTCAAATATAGAAGGGAATGTTCCTACTGTTGGATTTATTGCGCATATGGATACAGCTCCTGATTATTCTGGAACAAATGTAAAACCAAGAATCATAGAAAACTTTGATGGAAATGATATTGTTTTAAATGAAACGATGGTAACAAAGATGGAAGATTTCCCAGAGATGAAATTAGCCAAAGGGAAGACATTGGTTGTTACAGATGGAACAACATTATTAGGTGCAGATGATAAGGCTGGTGTTACAAGTATCATGGAAGCATTAGCTTATTTGAAAGAACATCCTGAAGTAAAACATGGAAAGATTGCGATTGGTTTTACACCAGATGAAGAAATCGGAAATGGTCCAAAGTATTTTGATATTGAAAAATTTGGTGCTGATTTTGCGTATACGATGGATGGTGGAACAGTACGTGAAATTAGTGATGAGACATTTAACGCTGCTAGTGCACTCGTTACTTTTAAAGGATTTTCAATTCATCCAGGATCTGCCAAAGATAAGATGATCAATGCGGCTAGTATTGCGTGTAGCTATCAGAATTTATTGCCAGAGCACGCTAGACCAGAACATACAGAAGGTAGAGATGGATTCATTCATCTAACAAGTATGGAAGGGTGTACAGAAGAGGCAAAACTTTCTTATATCATTCGTGATCATGATCTAACAAAGTTGAATGAGAAAAAAGAATTGATGAAGAAGACATGTGATTATATCAATGTTGTTTATGGAGAAGGTGTTTGTTCCATTGAAATCAAAGATGCTTATCACAATATGAAAGAAGTATTGGATCAACATCCAGATGCATTGAAATATGCATATCAAGCATTTGAACAACTTGGTATTACACCATTACATGAACCAGTTAGAGGTGGAACAGATGGTGCTGAATTGTCTTTGAGAGGCCTTCCATGTCCTAACTTAGGTGTAGGTGGTGGAAACTTCCATGGACCATATGAATACTGTGTTGTAGAAGAATTAGAACAAGCTAGAGAAGTTGTATTAAAGATTATTGAAAATATCGCAAAAGGAGAATAGACATGATTTGTACGTGTACAATGAATCCTTCATTGGATTATTATCTTGAATTTGAAAATGATGTTAAAAATGGTGCAGTCAATCGTTCTGATTTGGAATATTATGAAGCTGGTGGAAAAGGAATCAACGTTTCTATTGTTTTAAATAACTTAGGGATTCCAACAAAAGCATTTGGTTTTATTGGTGGTTTCACAAAAGATTTCTATATTTCTTTATTAGCGAAATATGAAAATATCCATCCTAACTTTACATACACGAATGGTCATACAAGAGTAAATGTTAAACTTCATGGAAAAAATGAAGTGACAGATTTACATGCGATGGGACCATATATTACACATGAAGATATGAATAATCTGATGCGTAAAACAGAAAATATGTATGAACAAGACTATTTCGTATTAGCTGGTAATACACAACCTTGGTTAACAGAAGAAACAGAAAATATGTTGATTCATTTAATAGAAGAAGGTGTAAAAGTCGTTCTTGATACAAACACTGTTATCATGAAAGATATGTTGCGTTATAAACCATTTCTATGTAAGACGACAAGTGAAGAATTAAAAGATATCTTAGATATTGAAATCAATTCTGATGAAGATGCGATACAAGGTGCGAAGCAGTTATATGCCTTAGGCGCAAAACATGTACTTGTTTTGACGAATACGTTAGCGATTCTAGTGAATGATCATGGTACATTTACATGTGAATTCTTAGATGAAGACTCTGTCGTAAATACTGTAGGTACTGGTGATTCTATGATTGCGGGATTCTTAATGAATTATCTAAGAACGAAAGATTCTTATGATTCTTTGAAGTTTGGTGCTTCTTGCGGAAGTGCTACTGCGTATTCAAAAGGACTTGCAACGAGAGAAAAAATCGATGCGATGTATCAAAATACAGTCGTCAATAAAATCGATTGAGAAAAGTGATATAATAAGTGCCTGTGAGGTGACGAATGAAAAAATTTATAACATGTATTTTAACAACTGTATTATTAACGGGGTGTGCTTCTACAACGAGCACAAGTTCAACAACAAGTACAAGTGAAACTTCAACAACAGAACAAGTTACAATTACAAATAGTGTTGAGCTAGCAGCTGTTAAATCAACTTTAAGTGGTTATAAATGGGTGGGTGATGAAATCGGTGACTTTGAAGAAACTTCTTTAAAAGAAACGATTCGTTTGTTTGATGAGAAAGGTAGTGCCGTTATATATTATGGATATGTTGGATGTCCATGGTGTGAAAGAGCGTTACCAGAACTTAATCAGGTTGCGTTAAAAACAGGAATAAAGATTTACTATGTAGATGCTTCTGTTTCTCCTTCCTCTGAAGACTATCAAAGTTTGACAGAAGATTTAGGAGATGCACTCAGTACAAATTCTGAAACGGGTGAAAAAGAAATGTATGTTCCATTTGTTGTGGGAATCAAGAATGGTGAAGTTGTAGGAAGTCACACAGCTTTGATCGATGGATTTGAAATCGAAGATGATTCTTCACAATTGAGTGATTCTCAAAAACAAGAACTACAAGATATTTACATGGATATCATTGAGAAAGTTGCGGACTAAACAAATCCTTCAGCTGATAATCTATGAGTAAGAAGATAATTGTTAAATATCTTTGTGTCTCATAAAAAGAATTGAAAGCGATATTAGATTGATTGTCTAAGTAAATTGTATTTGGATAATCAATCTTTTTTAATGTTATGAAATGGAAAGGTTTGGAAAGTGAAGGAATTAGATCTTTTCTTTGTTTTATCCATTCACCAGAAATAGATGAAGTTAGAATAACATCAGCGTGTATGCTTGCTTGTAAGATTGCGTGATTGCTTAGATCTCGATTAATTGTAGTAAAAGTGATGTTATGTAAAGATAAAATTTCAGAAAAGATAGATACGATATTCATATTGTAATCGGCGACTAAAAATACAACTTGTTTACTTTGAGATATATCTTTTGATAATTTATGAATCATATCTAGATTAACATGGTTGATTATTTGATTAGTAATATCTTGTTCAAAGTTTAAATAGTTATGGATGTATTGTGATGGCGAATTGTATGTTGTATTGCGTAATTCTTGAAAAAAAGTATCTTTTTCATAATGATAAATATCATTCTTGAAATCATTGAAAGAAGAGTATCCTAGTTTCTTACAGAACTTTGTGACAGATGGTGCTGTTGTATTAGCTGCAGTAGCGATTTCTTCGATATAGATATCTGGAAACAAATTGATTTTGTTTAATAGTGCTTTGGCAATGTAATAATCAACAGTGTCCTTTTCTAATTTGGATAAATATTCCATGATGTTTGTATAAGCGGTACTATAGTTTGTTTTTGTCATATGTATATTATACGAAATTACTTTCCAAAAATGGAAACTGGATTACATTGATATGAAAATATATGGAAATTAAACTTTGTTTAGAAAGAAGAGGACAAAATATGAACAAGGAATTTCCAAAAGATTTTTTATGGGGTGGCGCATTAGCTGCTAATCAATGTGAAGGTGCGTATGATGAAGATGGGAAAGGAATGAACATTGCGGAGGTTCACATCTATAAAGAAAAATTAAATCGTTTAAAAAGTAATACAAAAAATGAAGAGTTCACAATAGATGAAATTCAATTCAGAGCGAACGATCATACAAAATACTATTATCCTAAAAGATATGGTATTGATTTTTATCACACATATAAAGATGACCTAAAGTATTTTCAAGAGATGGGAATGAATAGTTTAAGGATCAGTATTGATTGGGCTAGAATCTTTCCTACAGGTGAAGAAAAAGCACCAAATGAAAAGGGATTAGAGTTCTATGATTCCTTATTAGATGAAATGATCGAAGATGGATTAGAACCACTTGTGACAATATCACACTATGAAATGCCATTAAATCTATCTATCAAATATGGTGGTTGGGCTAGTGATATAACATTAGAAGCATTTAAAAGATACGTAGATGTCA
This sequence comes from Lachnospiraceae bacterium, assembly GCA_963659075.1. Classification (GTDB taxonomy): domain Bacteria; phylum Bacillota_I; class Bacilli_A; order Erysipelotrichales; family Erysipelotrichaceae; genus Bulleidia. The sequence goes on from CAVKTV010000011.1 coordinate 19,012, forward strand.
TTTTAGACAGATACAAAAATAAAGTGAAATATTGGATTACTTTTAATCAAATCAACACAGTATTTGGAGAAGGTTATAATGGAACAGGAATTCCATATGATATGTTTGAAGATTACCAAAGTACAGTATGGAAAGCACTTCATTATCAAATGATTGCGAGTGCATATGCAAAACAAAAGATGGATTCATTGAATACAGGAATGAAAATGGGATGTATGGTTTGTAATGGAATTTCTTATCCTGAAACATGTAATCCAGTAGATGTAATGCAGAACTATAAGAGAAGTCAATTACAATATGCATTTTTAGATGTGTTATGTAGAGGATATTATCCTAGATCGTTGGAAAGATATTTCGAAGAAAATCATGTTGTTCCATTTGAAGTAAGTGATGAAGAGGCAAAATTATTAAGAGAAAATACATGTGATTTTTTAACATTTTCGTATTATGGGACAGGCGTGTGTTCTTCAGATATGAAAGAAGGAGAACGAAAACAAAATCCATATTTAAAAGTGAATGAATGGGGATGGGTAACAGATCCAATTGGATTAAGATATGTATTAAATGAATATTATGATCGTTACCAATTACCTATTATGATTACTGAAAATGGTAGTGGATTTGATGAAAAACTAGATGAAGAAAATCATATTCATGATGATTATAGAATTGCATACTATAAAGAACACATTGAACAAATGAAAGAGGCAATTTGCGATGGTGTTGAACTAATTGGATATTATCCTTGGGGACCTATTGATATCGTGAGTTGTACTTCAAGTGAAATGAGTAAACGTTATGGATTTGTTTATGTGGATCTTGATGATCACGGAAAAGGTACAGGCAAGCGTTATAAAAAAGATAGTTTTTATTGGTATCAAAAAGTATGTAGAAGTAATGGGATAAATCTATAGAAATTTATCTCTCAAAATTTATATTTTTGTACTAAAATAAAAATATGAAAAATACAATTTACGCTGGCACTTATACCAGCAAGACTTCCAAGGGAATTTACCGATTTTCTTTTGAAGATGGAAAGTTCTCTGATTCAAAACAATTTTGTACAATCAAAAATCCAAAATACTTAGCATTATCTAATCATGAACTCATTGCGGTTGCGGATTTTGAACATGACAGTGGAGTGGCTCTGATCGATGCGAAAGGAGAAATCAAAGATATATCAGCATTCGAAGAAAGAACATCCTGTTATGTGACAGAAAAAGATGATGATATTTATACTGCGAATTATCATACCGGTGTTGTAACACATTTAAAGAAAGTAGATGGGAAATTGAAGTATATCAATTCAATCCAGATACAAGATGGTGCTGGTTGTCATCAAGTACTTCTTTGGAAAGACTTGATATTAGTACCATGTCTATTCTTGGATCGCGTTATTATCTTAGATCAATCATTAAAGAAAATAGGTTCTATTCATTTTAATGCGAATACTGGACCTAGACATGGTGTATTTACAAAGGATGGGGAATATCTATATTTAGTTTCTGAATTATCCAATGAATTATTTGTGATTCATACAGGAGATTGGAAAATCGAAGCGCAGATTTCTGTATTCATGAATCAAGAAAAACATATTCGAGATACAGCCGCAATTCGTTTGTCAGAAGATGAAAAATATTTATATGTTTCTACACGTACAAAAGACGTTATTTCTGCCATAGAACTAGAAGATCATAAACCAACTGTTATTCAAACAACAAGTTGTGGAGGTAAACATCCAAGAGACTTTATATTGATTGATCATTATTTATTATGTGGAAATCGGAATTCTAATGAAGTTGTATGTTTTAATATTAATGAGGATGGCACTTTAGGTAAAATAACAGATCGTATGGAAGTGCCTGAAGTTGTGTCGCTAGTACATGAATGAAGTCATTGCGGAATGCAGTGACTTTTTTGTTGATATTAACAATAGATATAATGTTATAATTTTTTTGCCGACAAGGAGATAGCTTATGAAAAAACCATTATTTTTAAAGTTAATACAATGTGTTGTTTTATGTTTGTTAACTTTTACAATTGTTCCTGAGAAAATATATGCGCAAGAAGCGGTTGCATGTATGAAAGATGATAGTGGTAAAGTAATAGAATATTACTATACTATCCCTGATGCGATGAATGGCTCTAGAAGGGGAGAGATTCATATGCTTACTGATTGGGATCTTGGTGCTCAAATTAATATTGTAGAGGGTACTACTTCTATCATTTATATGGATGGCTATACTATTAAAAAAACCAATGGGAAACAATCAGGTAGCTGTGAAGGTGGAATTTTCACTTTACATCCTAATGCTAAATTGTATCTATATGGTTCAACTGAAGAAAAAAAATTTACCGATAGTAAAGGTAACAACCTAACAAGTGGAGGTTTAGTTACTGGTGGATATGCTAGTGCTGGTGGCGCCATTTATATGAAAAAGACTGCTAAATTATATTTAACTAATGTTGCGATTAGTGGCAATACTAGTGAAGGTAGAGGTGGCGGAATATTTGTTTCAGCGGAAGATGGAGAGATTTGGATGGATAATGGTCACATTGACCATAACTATTCTGGCCTTTCTGGTGGTGGTATTTATTCTGACGACGATGGTACTCATATTCATATGAAAAATTATTCAACAATTAATAATAATACCGTTCATAAAACAGGTAGCTCTGGTGGCGGTGTCACCTTTAATTATTCTTGGTTTTCTCTTGAAGGTGATGGCACTTGCGAAGTTAGTTATAACAGTGCTATTCCAAGCGATTATAGCGATGGCACTTATGGTGGTGGTATTTCTGTCGCTGAAAAAAGGCTTGCATCAAATTATGGCATTATTAGTGGCGTTACTATTAAAGGAAATTATGCTGGACAGGGTGGAGGCGTAGAGGCCTGTCCTAGAAATTTCTATTTGAAGGATGTAACAATTACAGATAATACATCTATCATAAGAGGTGGTGGTGTATTTGTACTATATGATATAGATATTTATCTTAGTGGTGATGTGAAAATATATGGCAACCATCGAACAGATGGCGCAAATGATGATGTGTTTTTACAATCAGCTTTTGGACAAGCGTATGTAATAGCTAGTGATCTTAGCTCAGACTCTTTAATTGGTATTAGAACGGAAACAACAGGTGATAGATTAGTGGCGAAAAATATTTCGCAAGAACTTGTTTCTTGTTTCTTTTTAAATGAAACTTCAAAATATCACATTGGCTGTGAAGCTAAAGATAATGAGCTATGGCAAAGACCAGGTATTACAACTTATTCAGTAAAGGTTAATGGACAAACTGTTGGTAGATATGTAGAAGGTACACAAAATGTTACGGTTTCAGATACTTCAAGTCTCTTCTCTTCTTGGCAAGAAAACAGCGATGTTAAGCTAGATAGTAACCAACTTAAATCAAACACTATTTCCTTTATCATGCCAGCTAAGGATGTTGAATTTAAAGCTAACTATATAAGCGCAGCTACTGATATTTCTTTAAAAGTGAGTGAATTAAAAGTAAATGAAACATTCCCTAGTCAAGCTGATTTAGTTTGGACAAATGATATTAGTGACTGTACAAAGAAAGTAGATATCATCTGGTATAAGAATACTGAAAAAGGATATCAAAAAGTAATGCCTTCTGATACTGTGGAGGATGGTGTAGCTTATATGTTTACTACAACAATTGAAAAGAAAAAAGATGGTAACTTAAGGCTGGCATTTAGCGATGATCTTAAACAAGAGGATGTAAGAATTTTCTATGGCAATACTGAGATAAATTCTGCAAGTTTTAGTTTAAATGATGATGGAACTTTATCGTTGTCTATAAATAGTGTGGTGGTAGGGCAAGATAAACTATCTTATGTTGTTCCAATTGTTGCTTCGGTAGAAGAAGGAATTTCTAAGTCTGATTTAATTAATTTGATCAATAACAATAAACAAACGAAAGCTAGTTCTGTTAATTATAAAGAATATGATGTAAGCATCAAAAATATTGATGAAAGCAATCTAGACAATGATTGGTTTGTTGAGGATGGTTTAAAAACTAATGAAGATGGCTATTATAGAATTGATGGCATTTCATTAGAACAAAGTTCTTCAAATATTAACGATATTACTGCTTCAATAATCATTAATGTGGCTTCTAAAGAAACTCCTAGAGATAATGTTTATAAGTTAAAAGATGAATATGAACAAGATGAAACAAATTGGTACATTACATTTAATGATATAGATGGAAACTATTATAGTATTAGAGATGTTCAAGGAATTACACGATGTGATTCTAGTAAGTGTAGCTATAAATTAACAGGGGTCAAAGGGCAAATAAAAGAATATAGTGTGAATATCTATAAGATTGATGAGTATTCCTTAAAACCTGTTATAAGTGAAACACGCGAATATATACTTGATGATTTTAATCTTAACACTCCAACATTTAATGATGCGATAGAGTCTAGTGAGGGCACTAGTAAATCACTGACAGTTAGTGCTTATTCAAATGATGATGCGACTATCTATTATCTATATAATGACGGAACTAATAAATGGAATATTAGTGAAGATAATTCTATTACATTAAACAATAGTGAATATGCTT
>CAVKTV010000012.1:0-17404 GCA_963659075.1 Lachnospiraceae bacterium
GAATTTTCTTAATTAACTTTTCAAAACTAGAAATTTTTTAGTTCTTAATTCCAATCCTATTTCCCTATTTCATCAATTTTTATAGATATTTGAAAAATAAAAGACTATGAATAATCTAGCATTCATAGCCTTGAAGTAACATTTTAATCTAACACTTCAACTTTAAGATTCTTAAAGTAACAATCACTACCAATGTGTGTATTAAAACCAATTCTACCTTTGGATGGTTTATGTTGCATATGTTTAACTTCTAATACAAGTTCATTATTAACATAGAATTCTGCATGATCATCAACAATTATAGCTTTTAAATGAGCCCATTCATCTAATGCAATTGTTTCAACTGGTGCTTCATAATCTGGAACGTTATGTTCTCTGTAATATGACCAAATATATCCAGGATATGCAAAGTATTGACAACCATGAGCCCTTCTAAATGCATTATCGCATCCTCTACCATTTGTTGGTCTAATATAGAATCCTTCAAATTCCATGTCTTTCTCATCAATTCTAAATGCAATACCAATAAAACCTCTAGCAGCTTCCCAACAATCTGGTAATAAAGTTGATTTCATATCACATTCAATGATTCCATTTTGGAATGATAGATCATTTACAGTTACATAGGAATTTGTATCATCTTCTTCAATCTTTTCTGTCTTAATTGAATGTAATACACCATCTTCAACTTCTAATGAAGAATGTAATGCTGTTAGGTTGTCTTCTGTTAATGAAATATCTTTTAAATAAGAAATCGCTGTTGCGACTACTTGATCATCAGATGTTAAAATCTTGTCATCTTTGATTTTAAGCGCGTCTGTATAAGAAACAATCTTCAATGAATCTACTTCATTAAACCATAAAGTTGCGGATGGTTCATAAGAAGATATCGCAATCATTCCTTCTTTTGGTGCAGTTAATGCTGCAATTTCAAGAGTATTTATTTCTTCTGTTGTGTACTGCTTTTGTGTTGTTGGATTGATAACACCTTTACTTAGATAGTTGTCTGTAAAATAAATTGTGTTAATGTTGATTTCTTTATTCTTAAGTTCTAATGCGATGTATGTTTTGTTCATTTCAATATTCCTCCGCTTACAAGAAATATAATAATTGAAAATAAAAATAAAAAAAGTAGGCACAAAAAAGTGCGTACTATTTTATAAAGTTATTTTGAAAGGATGATAACATTTTACTCATCCATTTAGGAAATGCATAGAATGGGTGCGAACAAAGTTCTAAACTAGCTGCATATTTATCCGCAACAGTTACGATATACCCTTCTTTCGTATTTGGTTTTCCTTTTACCCTTGGCCACATATGATGGATAATACAATCAGTTTCTATTGTGTTTAATCGTAAATATTTTTGTGAATTTTGTAATGCAATCTTAGGATGATTTTGTATATGTTTTTTTGTTTCTTCTTTTGTATGAATATTTTCATACAAATAAAAATCATGTAACATCGCACCTCTTGCACAACTTCTAGAATCTAAATGTAATTTACGACTCATCAAAAAAGAATACCAAGCTACATTCAAACAATGTTGATACCTTGTTGTATAGTAATGATGTGTATAATTTTTTAGTTTTTGATAATCATCTATACATACAATATCTTTCACATCATTAATAAATTCTATACATAATTCATCACTGACATCATTAAATAATTTAGAACCTAAGATTTTTGTCATATGTATAGTGTATATCTTTTTAACAAATAAACAATATGAAAAAAAGACTCCCACAAATATAGTGAGAATCTTAATAATTATGCTGTCCACTTTGCGAATTCTTCATCTGTCGCAAGAACGATATGTGTATCAGACAATTTGTGTTCAGTACCCTTTGTGTAATCAACACCTTCTTTATCTTTATCATATGTTAACGCAACACGTTTCTTTTCCACAATTGGATTAGGATGAGGAATCGCCGATAATAAAGATTTTGTATATGGATGAATTGGATTTGAGAAAATCTCATCAGTTGTACCCGTTTCAACAATATGTCCTAGATGCATGATACCAATACGATCTGAGATATACTTAACCATGGACAAATCATGCGCAATAAACAAATATGTTGTTCCAAGTTCATCTTGTAGGTCTTTCATCAAATTGACTACTTGCGCCTGAATGGATACGTCTAATGCAGAAATACATTCATCCGCAATTACAAGTTTAGGATTCATAACAAGTGCTCTAGCTATACCAACACGTTGTCTTTGACCACCAGAGAACTGTGATGGGAAACGAGTAGCTTGTTCTTTAGAAAGTCCAACTTTTTCTAGAATTGCATATACTTTTTCTTCAACTTCTTCTTTAGAAGAACATACATGATGAATTTCTAATCCTTGAGCGATAATTTCTTTTACCTTTTTACGTGGATTCAAACAAGCCATTGGATCTTGGAAAATCATCTGCATGTTTGTACGCAAATAACTTTCATCATCTTTGCTTAATTTCTTAGAAATATCTCTACCATCAAATATGATCTTACCATCAGTTGGATTATAAAGACGAATAATACTACGTCCTGTTGTTGATTTACCAGAACCAGATTCACCAACAAGACCATATGTTTCACCTTCATAAATATCAAAGGAGATACCGTCTACAGCTTTCGTTGTAAATGTTCTAGAAATTTTGAAATACTGTTTTAAATTTTCTACATGAAGTAGAGGTTTTTTTGTCTCTGTCATTCTAATCCTGCCTCCTTCTTCATCTTCTCTAGTTTTTCTTGTAAATCAAGTGGAAGTTCAATCTTTGGAGCTCTTGGATCACATAACCAAGAAGCTACTCTGTGTTGTCCTCCCACATCAAACATAGGTGGTTCTAATTCGAAATCAATATTTAACGCATAAGGATTTCTAGGAGCGAACGCATCACCTTTAATACGATTTGTTAAATCTGGTGGAGAACCAGCAATCGCAAATAAACGATCACTAGAAGTATCAGTATCAGGCATAGATGCTAATAGACCCCATGTATAAGGATGTCTAGGATCATAGAAAATTTCATTAACTCTTCCCTTCTCTACAATTCTACCAGCATACATTACAGCGACATAATCAGCAACTTTCGCAACTACACCAAGGTCATGTGTAATATAAATGACTGAAATACCTTTTTCATCTTGAATTGTTTTGATCAATTCAATGATTTTTGCTTGAATCGTAACATCCAATGCAGTTGTAGGTTCATCACAAATTAAGATATCAGGATCACAAGCCAACGCAATCGCAATAACGACTCTTTGTCTCATACCACCAGATAGCTCATGAGGGTATTGCTTCATTCTCTTTTCTGGATTTTCAATACCTACTTTTTTCAATAAATCTAATGCATGTTCTTTAGCTTCAGATTTAGACATATGACGATGTTCAATCATAGGTTCCATGATTTGTTTCGCAATTGTCATTGTTGGATCTAAAGATGTCATTGGGTCCTGGAAAACCATCGCAATCTTTCTACCACAGAATTCATAACGAATTTGTTTCTGCGTCATCTTTGTTAAATCAGCAGTTTTCTCTTCACCATTTTCATCTTTATAAAATAAATTAATTTCACCAGAATCAATGATTCCATTTGAATCTAGGATACCCATAATTGTTTTACAAGTAACAGATTTACCAGAACCAGACTCACCTACAATCGCAATTGTTTCGCCTTTAAACAAGTCAAGACGAACACCACGAATAGCGTTTACTACACCATAATTTGTTTTAAATGAAATATTTAAATCACGAATGGAAAGTACTCTGTCTTTCTTATCACGTTTAATCGTTTGTGTCATAGTACCCTCCTTCTAGCGATTCATCTTAGGATCAAAAGCATCTCTTAATCCATCTGCCAATAAGTTAAAACTTAACATTAATATTCCAAGAACAATAACAGGAATCATTAACATATGTGGATATGTAATCATGGAATTATATCCAGAAGAAATCAATGAACCAAGTGAAGCAGTAGGTTCAGGAACACCAACACCTACGAAAGATAAATAAGCTTCTGTAAAAATCGCATTTGGAATTGAGAACATGGATTCAATAATGATTTGGCCGAAGATATTAGGAAGAATTTCTTTAAAGATAATATAGAAATCTTTAGCACCTAATGTCTGTGCAGCTAATACATATTCTTGTTCTTTTACTTTTAATACTTGGGCACGTGTAATACGTTCCATACCAATCCAACCAGTAATCATCAACGCAAAGATGATAGATGTAATACCAGGTTGTAAAATCAAACCAAATAATACGACAATAACAAGTGTTGGAATACCATTTAAAATTTCAGCAAATCTTTGCATGAACATATCAACAGCTCCGCCAAAGAAACCAGAAATCAATCCATAGATCATACCAATACATACATCAATTAATACTGCTACCAAAGCAATTAATAATGATATTCTTGTACCACTCCAAACACGTGTCCATAAGTCACGTCCTAAAGCATCCGTACCAAACCAATAATATACGTCTGAAAATCCTTTTGCGACATATTGATTTTCACCATTACGCATACCATTAAAGATGCCAAGTTTTTCAAGACCAGGAATTCTAGGAACAAGGTTAGCGTGCTCTGTAATAATGGATTTATATGTATGATCATTCATCATAGGTCCTACAATTGCCATAATAACGATAATGACAATTAATACTGCAGCAACCAATGCACCTTTATTCTTTTTGAAGTTTCTCCATACATCTTTGGCATAGGATGTAGCGACATAGTTTTTATCCATCAACTTGTCATCTTTATCATAGGCTAATTTAAAATCATTTTCTGAAAATTCATAATTTAAATTTTGACTCATGATTATTTACCTCCATCCTTAGATACACGAATTCTAGGATCAATGACACCATACAATACATCGACTACAAACACCGCAATGATATACATTAATGAATATACAAACGCACAAGCAATTGTAACGTTATAGTCATTCATCTGAATCGCTGTAATTAATAGTGTACCAACACCTGGAATACCAAATACTTTTTCAACAACTGAAGAACCAGTTAATAAGTTAACTAATAATGGTCCCATGATTGTAATAATAGGAATCAAAGAGTTTCTCATAGCATGTTTTAAAATAACTTTATAATCTTTTAAACCTTTTGATTTAACTAATAAGATATAATCAGAATTTAAAACATCTAACATTTCACTTCTTGTAAAACGAGCAATATTTGCGGTTGGAGAGAAACTTAATGCGATTGCTGGAAGTACAAGAGATTGTCCCTCTTGAGAAGCATTATATAAAATTGGGAATAATCCTAATTTATATGCGATAAAATAACATAAGATCAACGCAAATACATAAGATGGTACTGAAACACCAATAACAGAAATTGTTGAGCATAATGTATCAATCCATGTATTGTGGTTTAATGCAGCTAAGATACCTAGAATCAAGCCAAATACAGTTCCAATTACCATAGCTAATAAACCAAGTTTAATAGAAATCCATAAACGAGAAGAAATCATTGAACTAACAGCGAAGTCTTTGTTGATTGCGTAAGATACACCAAAGTCACCAGTTAACATATTCTTAAAATATGTAATAAAACGAGTAAGGAATGGTTGATCCAAACCATATTTTGCATACAACAAAGCTTTCTGTGCTTCAGTTAACTTTTCATCGTTAAATGGAGATCCTGGCATCATGTCCATCATAAAGAATAGGACAAGTAATATTACTAATAAAGTACCAATACTGATAAGTAATCTTTTTCCAATATACTTTTTCATAAATCCCCTTTCTAAAAAAGATTATAAGGGTGAATGCTCACCCTTATAATGATTATATTTTTTCTTAAGCAGCAAGTTTCATGTGACGATAGTTATCAACACCAGCACCATGATATTGGATACCAGTTAACTTCGTATTTTGAAGAGCTGTGTTACCAGACTGATAGAGAGGTACGATAGCAACTTCTTCGTTTACAAGAACCTTTTCAGCTTCTGCGAAGTCTTCCCATCTCTTCTTAGAGTCAGCAGCATCTGTTGTTAGAGCTGTATTGATTAAAGTATCATACTTAGTAGATTCATAATGACCATAGTTGTTAGAAGCACCTGTTACAAATAAATCCATGTATGTTTGTGGGTCTGCATAGTCAGGTCCCCATCTATGTAATGCGATTGTATAATTATCATTCTGCATATCTTGTAATCTACTCTTCTTTGGTTCACACTTAGCTTCCGTTTCGAAACCAGCCTTTTCAAGAGCGCTCATAACATAAGCTGCAACATTCTTAGATACATCAGCATCTTCATATAGGAATTCAACAGAAATTGAACTTACACCTAATTCCTTACATCCTGCTTCGAAGTATTCTTTAGCCTTGTCTTCATCATATCCAAGAACGACTGTTCCAGAAATATCTCTGAAGTCTTCTCCATCAGCGTTAGCTGTTGTTGACTTAGTAACGATACCATCTAATGGTTCAGAACCATCTTTTAATACAGAAGTACATAATTCATCAGTGTTGATTGCATATGCAATAGCCTTACGGATATTGTCATTAGCTAAATATTCATTGTGGAAGTTCAAAGATAGATACCAAGCATATCCAGATAGAGATGTAACAACATCTTCTTGGCCTGCATAGTCATCAATAACTTCACTTGTTAACTTAACATAATCAAGATTTCCTGCTTGATAATCAAGGATAGCAGATTGACCTTGAACAAGTCTCCAGTTAGCTTCATCAACATTGTCACTGTAACTATCAGCATCCCAATATTGATCATTCTTTTCAAACTTCCAAGATGTATTTGCTGTCCATTCAGTCATCTTATATGGACCACAATATAACATGTTATCTAAGCTTAATGCATATTGATCACCTTGAGCTTCCGTGAATTCTTCATTCAATGGGAATAATGATGGGAATGCACATAAGGATAAGAAGAAATCACATGGTTTACTTAATGTAACCTTTAATGTGTAATCATCTTCAGCTTCCCAATCTTTAACATTTGTAGTATTGCTTTCTGCATTTTTATCCATCAAGAATGCATATTCACTTGCAGTATCAGGATCAATTAAACGATTCCATGCATATACAAAGTCATTTGCTGTTAACGCAGTTCCATCTGACCACTTAGCATCTTCTCTGATATGGAATGTATATTCCAATCCATCATCGCTTACTTCCCAGCTTTCTGCTAAATCAGGTTCAGCAACATTCTTTTCATTTAACTGTGTTAAACCAGCTTCACACATAGTCAATGCAACGAAAGATGTTCCATCAGTAGCAGTTGAGGAATTCATGCTTAGGATATCTGTATCTGTAGCAATTGTTACAGAACTACCTGAAGCAGTACTGGATCCAGCTGTAGAACCAGCTCCACCACTTGAAGAACAGCCCACGAGCATTGCAAGTGCCATGGTACTAACCAATAATTTCTTCTTCATAACTTTTCTCTCCTTTGTATTTAAAATACGTTTCTATTCTAAACACACTTGTTTCTATTTGCAATACAAAAGTGAAATTTTTTTCACGTTTCGTTCACACTTTCATGAAAAGTTTTCATAATCATTTCAGTAAAATGATGTTCACATTTCAAAAAATCGTTCAAAAGAACGATTCATTTCGTTTTTTTAAAATCTAGTTTTTCATTAAAAGCATCAGAATGAGAAGCATCATATGCTTCAAATAATTGTTTATTTGTTACATGCGTATAAATTTCTGTTGTTGAAATATTAGAATGTCCTAGCATTTCTTGAATACTTCTTAAATCAGCTCCACCTTGTAACATATGTGTTGCATAACTATGCCTTAACTTATGAGGCGTAATATGTTTCTTGAAATTACATTCAACACATTTTATTTGTAAAAGTTCCTCTACATATTTAGAAGTTACTTTTCTACCAAATCGATTAATAAAGAATAGATTTGTTTTTGTTTTTAAGAAATTTGTACGAATCACATCACGATAATATTTCAGAAAAGATATTGATGCAGTTGGAATAGGAACAATTCTTTCTTTATCCCCTTTTCCTAATACACGTAACTTTTTCGTATCTAAATCTACGCGATTTAATGTTAAAGAAATAGCTTCTGAAACTCTTAGTCCACAATCATAAATCAATTCTAATATCGCATGGTCTAAATATTGACTTGGATCCGTATCATCAAAAGAATTCATCAATTTGGTAATTTCTTCTACTGTACAAAAAACAGGTAAACGCTTTGTATCTTTATGTACTTCAATATTCTTAGATGGATCATTGAAATCATACATAAAAGATAAATCTTGATGAAAAGAGCGAATAGAAGCACACATTCTTACAACGGATGCACTGGATTTGATTTGATTCTGTTCTACAATAAATTTTTGAATATCTTGTAAACGAATTTTTTCTACATGAGAAATATGATTTTGTTCCAACCATTGCAAATATTGTTTCAAATCTTCAGAATAAGATTGAATCGTTTTTTCACTCTTCCCTTCATTCACACGAATATGAACTAAATATTGTTGATATGCTTCTTTTAATTTCATCATAAGTATTATAAACGTTTTAAGAAGAAATGATCCATTGTACTATGTACAACTGATTCTGGTTTCTTAATTTCATGAAAGCCTAATTTTTGATACAGATGAATAGCAATAGATAAATGACTATGTGTTTCTAAATACATAGATTCATAACCAGCTTTTTTACACCAATCAACTAATATTGAAAACAATTCTTTACTATAACCTTTCCCTTTCACAGAATCATCAAAGTATAACTTTTGTAATTCTGCACAATGTTCGATTCCTTCAAATTCCGCAATGCCAGCACCACCAACCACTTCATCTTTTTCATTCAACACAACAAAATAACATCTTTGTTTTGGTTTTTCATCATAATAACGACTAAGAAAATCTAATTGTGGATCAAAATATGCTGTTCCAGGAATATCTAAATGAAAGTTTTCTAAGTTCTTACGAATGATTTGTGCCATCATTAGATTATCGTCTTCTTTTATTCTTCTATATTTCAGCATATTATTTCTCCAATAAACTTGACGCTCTAACAAAACCTTTGCTACCTAATTGTTGATTCAATTCTTGTAAGATTTCATTCATATTTTCTTCTTGCGGTTCATCAAAAAGGCTATATTGTTTCGTAAGAATTTCTTCCTCTTCAAAATCAGATACCGATATTCCAATCAAACGTACAGATTCTCCCTCTTCGTAGGATTCATCAAATAAAGACATTGCTTGTACAAATAAATCATCACTTTTCCAAATTGGAGTAGATAACTTCTTACTTTTATTCGCATTTCTAAAATCAAAATAACAAATTCTAATAGATACATGATAACCAGCTTTATGACTACTTTTTAAACGTTTTGATAGTTTCCTACACAAAGATCGAATCAATCCTTTTAATTCATCATAATCTGTTACATCTTCTAATAAAGTTTCCGAAACACCCATGCTTTTTGAATCAAATTCTGTAATCAACGTACGATCATCATGTCCATTTGCTCGACGAATCATTGATTCTGTATTTTTACCAAAAATTGGTCTTAACCGCTCAATATCTTGATAGGTAGCCAAATCTTGAATTGTATGAATATCTAAGTCTTCCATAACACTTAATGTTCTTTTCCCAACCCCTCTCATTTCTGAGATTGGTAATGGCCACATTTTTTCAGGAACATCTCTTATTCTTAAAACTGTAATCCCCATTGGCTTTTTCATGTCACTTGCCATTTTCGCTAAAAACATATTTGGTGCCACTCCAATGGAACAACGTAATCCAACTTCTTCTAATACTCTTCTTTGAACTTCAAAAGCAAGATCTAATGGTTTTGGATATTTTTTGATAACATCAGTCATATCCACATAACATTCATCAATAGAAGCTTGTTCCACCAAATTCGTATAACTATAAATAATATTCATGAATTGTTTGGATAAATCAGAATAATATGCATAATGCCCATTCACTACAATCAATTCTTTACACAATTGTAAAGCTTGTTGAATCGGCATTGCACTATGAATTCCATATTTTCTAGCAGCATAAGATGCAGTAGATACAACACTTCTCCTTGTATTTCCACTTACTACAAGTGGTTTTCCTTTTAAAGATGGATCTAATAATTCTTCGCATGAAGCAAAGAACGCATTTAAATCAATATGAAAATATACTTTACTCATTGGTGATTCCTTTGATAGAGTTCTTTTGCGGCTGATAAAGAAGCTTTCGTGATTTCTCCTGAAGCAATGACAGCTAATTGTTCAATACTTTCTTTTTGATTTAATAGTTTTACAGAAGAGTGTGTAACACCATCAACATCACTTTTACTCACAAAATAATGACGATCACTACATGCAGCAACTTGTGCTAAATGTGTAACTGAAAAGACTTGTGTATTTTTTGATAACAACTTCATTTTCTTTCCAATACTACTCGCTACTGGTCCAGAAACTCCAGTATCAATTTCATCGAAAATAACTGTTTGAATTCCTTGTAAATGTGTAAAGATAATTTTTAAACCTAACATCAATCTAGAAAGTTCTCCACCAGAAGCAGTTTTATTCAATGGTTTCAAGTCTTCGCCTTGATTCATACGAATCAAAAATTCAACACGATCAATCCCTTGGATAGAAGGATCATCTTCTTTGATTTCTGTATAGAACTTTGCATTAGGTAGCATTAAATCTTCCAAATGCTTTTTGATTTCTTCATCTAGTTTATGAGAACCATCTTTTCTTACCTTAGATAATTTCGATGCATAGGATTGATATTCTTCAAAAGCAGAATTGATTTTTTCATCAATTTGAATTAAATATTCTTGTTTATGAGTAATCAGCTCAACTTGATTTTGTAATTCTTCTTTCTTTAGAAAGATATCTTCAATTGTTCTTCCATATTTTCTTTTTAATTTTTGAATTTCAAAGATTCTTTCTTCCATCGCATTGACATCATCTTCGCTCATATCCATATCATCTAAAACATGATGTAATTGTTCCATTGCATCATTTATAGAATAATAAGAATCATTGATCGTTGTTTGAATTGATTCAATGGAATCATTACTTTTTAAAGAAGAAACAAGTTTATTTAACTCATATAACCCATTAGAAACTTCCTCGTCATATAAATGAAAGATTGCATTCAATTTATCTAACATATCTTTCATTAGTTTGTAGTTTTTTTCTTTTTCTTTAAGTTCTTCATCTTCACCTAATTGAAGATTCGCATTTTCAATTTCTTGAATCTGGTAAGTAAAGAATTCAGCATCACTTTCATTATATGTATCTTTTAATGCTTTTTCTTTCTCATTGCATAGAGAATCATATTGTTTAAAGGATTCTTGAACTTTCTGTAATAAATCTTTGTCATTTAAATATTCATCTAATAAATGAATATGTGTAGAAGTATTTAAAAGATATGCATTATCTCTTTGACCATGTATATCAATTTGATACTTTAAAACATCTTTCATTAAAGAAGATGTAACAACTCTATGATCAATACGTGTAACACTTTTCCCATTTGAATGAATTTCACGTGTAAATGTAGTTTCATCTTGTACATTAAAACCACTTTCTTCCATAACTTCACAAGCATGTTTATCCGATGAAATATCAAATGTAGCTTCTATGATAGCTTTCTCTTTTCCTTTTGAAATCAAAGAAGCAGATGCACGAGAAAAAGAAAGCGTACTGATAGCATCTAATAAAATAGATTTACCAGCACCTGTTTCTCCTGTAAACGCACTAAAGCCTTCTTCAAAGTCTAAATTAATTTCATCAATCAGAATAAAGTTTTGAATATAAAGATGTTTTAACATATGTTTTATTTTTCAAGATAACTTTGAATACAATTCATGACTGTATTCAAATCAATCTCTAAGTCCTTTCTGAGCAAGCGTTCTGAACCTTGCTCAATATAATCATCCGGAATTCCAAATCTCTTTAAAGAAATGGAAATATCATGATCATTACACCATTCTAAGATCATGCTTCCTAAACCATGCTCTAAAGCATCTGTTTCATAACATATAAATTTCATATTACGTTTTGTTATTTCTGATAATACTGATTCATCCATTGGTTTTAAGTATCTACAGTTGACCACTGTTACTGGTAATGAATTGATTTGTATTTTATCCAATAATTTCAAAACAAAATCACCATATGCAAAAATACAAACACGATTTTCTTCAGCATCATTCAATACTTCCCATGTTCCTACAGGAATGATTTGATCATCATGTTTAGAAGCATTTTTTACATAACCTTTTGGAAAACGAAACGCAAAAGGATGTTTTTGAGTAAATGCAGTATAAATTAAATTCTCTAATTCTTCTGCATCTTTACCTTGCGCAACGATCATATTTGGAATACCCGTTAATAAGCCAAGGTCATAAATACCATGATGTGTTTCACCATCACCACCAACTAATCCAACGTGATCTACCCCTATTACTACAGGAAGATCCATTCTTGCGATATCATGAATGATTTGATCATACGCTCTTTGTAAGAAAGAAGAATAAATACAAAGATATGGCCTTTTTCCTTCAATAGCTAGACCAGCCGCAAATGTAGCCGCATGTTCTTCGGCAATTCCTGTATCAAAAGAGCGCTCAGGGAATTCCGCAAAAAACTTAGATAAAGAAGAACCATTCATCATCGCTGGCGTCAAAGCTACAATATCTTTATTTTTTTCAGCTAATACACGTACTTTTTCACTAGCAACAAAAGAATATAAAGATTGATTGATAGGTGCATTATGAGTTGGTAAACCAGTTTTCACATCAAATGGACCAACACCATGCCATCTACCTTCCCTATCATTTTCACAAGGCTCATAACCTTTTCCTTTTTTTGTGATTACATGCACTACAATTGGACCATCATGTCCTTTGACAGCCTCAAAAACTTGAATCAAATCATGTATATTGTGACCATCTACCGGTCCAATGTAATCTAAATTAAATTCACCAAAAATACCTTTTTTAACAATTTGTTTTTTTAAAGCATCACGAATATTTTTTAAACCTAAATAGATTTGTTCACCAAAATCACTTGTACGCAATGATTTCTTCATGTTCTTTTTTACTGTTTGATAAGTACTTGATGCACGTAAATGTGAGAAAGCATATGTTAAAGCACCAACATTTTTAGAAATGGACATATTATTATCATTAAAAACAATAATCATATTTCTATTTTCAGATCCAATTTCATTAAGTGCTTCCATAGACATACCAGAACTCATCGCACCATCACCAATAACTGGTATAACAGAATATGTTTCATGATTTAAATCTCTTGCGATTGCCATTCCTAATGCAGCACTTAAAGAAGTAGAACTATGTCCTGCTTCCCAACAATCATATTCGCTTTCTTTTCTTTTTTGAAAACCACTCAATCCTTTATATTGACGTAACGTAGAAAACTGTGAAGCTCTTCCAGTTAAGATCTTATGTGTATAACATTGATGTCCTACATCAAAAAAGATTTTGTCTTTAGGTGCATCAAAAACATAGTGTAAAGCGATTGTTAACTCTACTACCCCAAGATTACTTGCGAGATGTCCACCCGTTTTAGAAATCGAATGGATTAAAAAATCACGAATTTCTGCACTTAGATTATCCATCTCTTCAATATTCATAGATTTTAGAAATTTAGGATTTTGAATATCATTTAAATCCATATCTGCCCTCCATCTATTTACGGCGTTTTTCAATTAACTCTATTTGATGAATAAATTCTTCAGAATGAAAACCAACCAAATTTGAAACATCATTCTTCACTTGTTGATAAAGTTGATTCATTAATGCAATCGATTTTTCTTTTCCAAGTAAAGTTACGCTTGTTTTCTTATCATTTCTTTCATCAGAATTACTTTTGCCAAATTCTTCGCTTGTTAGCTCCACATCTAAAATATCATCTTGAATTTGAAACGCTAAACCTAACGCAATCCCAATAGAATGCCATTGATCAATGATATCTTTTGGTTGTTCAGCTAAGATTGCACCCATCATCAAAGGAGCACTTAACAAACATCCTGTTTTATAACGATGAACTTCTTTGACATATTCCCAATTTGATTGTTCCCCTTCATCCATATCAAGAATCTGTCCAAGAATCATTCCATTACTACCAGCCATCTCCGCTAGTACTTGTATACATTCTACAACTTTTTTTGAATCAA
Source organism: Lachnospiraceae bacterium (assembly GCA_963659075.1). GTDB lineage: Bacteria > Bacillota_I > Bacilli_A > Erysipelotrichales > Erysipelotrichaceae > Bulleidia. The sequence goes on from CAVKTV010000012.1 coordinate 14,192, forward strand.
TTGTTGAAGAAGAGGCAACAGAGAACGCACTTGTTAATAAACCATCCCCTGCTAAAATAGCAGTAGCTTCATCAAATTGCTTATGACAAGTTGGTCTTCCTCTTCTTAAATCATCATTATCCATCGCAGGCAAATCATCGTGAATCAAAGAATATGTATGAATCATTTCTAATGCACAAGCAAATTCATCAGCAATACTTTCATTTAAGCCATACCCTTTTACTACCGTGTATAAAAGATTAGGACGAATTCTTTTTCCACCTGCCATCAATGAATATTCCATTGCTTCTCTAACTTTGGAACCTTTGAAACTTTTTATCTTTTCTTCTAATACAGACTCAATTCTCATCATTAGAATCACCATTTTCTTTAATTAAAGTATCTACTTGTGTTTCAAATTGTTTTAATTTTTCATCACAATTTTTTACAAGTTTTAACCCTTCTTCAAATAGTGCAATTATTTCATCTAATGGTTTTTCATTTGACTCAAGATCTCGAACAATTGTTTCTAATCTATCCATAGATTCTTCAAAAGATTGTTTTTTATCTGCCATCTTTTTTATCCTCAACTTTCGTAATGACTGTTCCATTTGATAAACGAACAGTTAATGTATCATTAATATTTACTTCTTGGATATCTTTAATCACATGATTGTCTTTATATGTAACACTATATCCTCTTGATAAAACTTTTAATGGAGAATATGCATCTAATAAATGAATCATATTTTGTACATCATTTGAATAACGATTTCTATTTTTATCTATACCAGTATACAAAGCATCATTTTTCAATGATAACGTATGTTGTGCATTTGTTAATTGTTTATTTACTTGTACAATTAATTCTGTCTTTTGTTCTTTAAGTTCATCTCGTATGACTCTAGAAGTTGAATTCATTTGTTTATGAAAAATTGTTAATATCTGATCTAATTGATTTCTTTTTGATTGAATCAAATATTGGTATTTTAATAATCTTTCACTTATAAATTGTACCTTAACAATTTTTTCTTGAATAAATTGATAAGGATTTTTAAGAACAGATGAATTTGCGTAATGTATCAAATCATTTCTATCCTTTTGAATCTTAGATTTCACTGTATTGATCAATCGAATCTCATATTGATCCAAACTAGCAGAAATTTCATGTAAATCAGGCGTTCCAACTTCTACTGCTCCAGTTGGTGTATTCGCTCGAACATCACTCACATAATCTACTAATGTTGTATCTGTTTCATGACCGATTCCTGTAATGATTGGTGTATTCATTTGATAGATAAATCGGCTTAATGATTCATCATTAAAACACCACAAATCTTCTAATGATCCTCCACCTCTGGCGAGTATTACTAATTCATGATTACCTGCATCTGCTTTTTTCAATGCTTCAATGATTTTACAAGAAGCTTCTAAACCTTGAACAGGCGCAGGATATTCTGTAATCCGTGCAATAGGCCATCTTTTTTGAAACGTAATTAATACATCTTTTCTTGCTGCAGTATTACTACCAGTAACCAGCGCTATGTCCATTGGAAATCTCGGCAAGGTTTTTTTATGGGATTCTTCAAATAAACCTTCTTGATATAGTTTCTTTTTTAATTCTTCAAACTTTAAATAAAGCTCACCAATGCCACTTGGTTGCATAGAACTTGCCACCATCTGCATACTTCCCATACTTTCATATACAGTCACATCTCCAACAAGAATAACTTTATCTCCATTCTTTGGTTGAAAAGATACTTTTCTATTTTGGTAAGCAAACATTGCACATGTTAAACTAGCTTTTTCATCTTTTAAAGAAAAATACCAATGTCCAGAATTTGGTATTCTAAGATTAGAAATTTCGCCCTCAATCATGACACCATGTAAAACCGGATCACTATCCATATATTCTTTAATATAACGAACAAGCCTGCTAACAGGAACTACTCTACGACTCATATAACGTCCAATATTCTATTAATTAATTTATATGTATCTTCATCACAGTATTTTTTTGCGAGTTCAACGGATTCATTGATAATAACAGCTGCTTCTACTTCTTTTAAATCAAATTCAGCACAACCATTAATCAAAATTGCTTTTTCTATTGCACCTAATCGATCATATGTCCAACCCTTTTTAATCACTTGATTGATGTATCCTTTATAACGTTCTTGATTTTGAATTGCTGTACGAACGATATTCACAAAATAAGCTGGAACATCATCTATAGATGTTTCAAAAGCATCCTCAATTAATTCTTTTGTATCTCTTGAAACCAAAATATATTGGTATACCGCAATCATTGCTTTTTCTCTTAATTCACTTCTATTCATCATTTACCTCTTGCCTATTATTCTACTATAAAATTGCATAGAGTTGAATAGAAAAGCATGTTGTTCTAAAATTGATGACATGAATTCAAATACAGTCAAACAACCATATATTTTTAAGCTTCTGAAACATCTTCATACGATTGATCATCATCGTTTTGAAGTCATGAAAAACTGTTTTCATTGCGGTATTTATAAACAAGGTCTTTTACATGATCTAAGTAAATATTCATATAGTGAATTTCATGAATCTGTTAAATACTTTCAAGGAAATCGATCTCCTTATATGTATGAAAAAGAGCAATTTGGTTACGCAAATGGTTGGATGCATCATAAAGGAAGAAACAAACATCATTGGGAATATTGGTATGACATGATAGATGGAAAGTGGCAGCCTTTAGAAATGCCATTCAATTATTTTGTTGAGATGGTTTGTGATAGAGTTGCTGCGTGTAAAATATACCAAAAAGATAAATACACAAAAGAAAGTGCATTAAATTATTATCTTACACGAAATGATGGGCTTTATATGCATCCTAAAACAAATAAAATGTTAAAAGAAGTATTAACAGAAATATCCATCAAAGGTGAAGATATTGTTTTTTCAGAATTAAAACAAAAAATCAGAAAATGGAAAAAGGATTCAAAGTAATTTTGAATCCTTTCATTTGATTATTGATTATAAGATGAATCATTGTGCTTAACTTGTACGTCATGTGCACCACCTTCAACAATAGAAGTTGATGAAACAAGAGTCAATTTAGCCTTATCTTGTAATTCAGGAATTGTTAATGCACCACAATTACACATTGTAGATTTGATTTTTAAAGTTGTCATAGCGACGTTATCCTTTAATGGACCAGCATAAGGAACATAAGAATCTACACCTTCTTCAAAG
>CAVKTV010000012.1:17422-21662 GCA_963659075.1 Lachnospiraceae bacterium
CCTTGACCTAAATCATATCTACCCCAGTTACGAGCACGGGCAGAACCTTCGCCCCAATACTCTTTTACTGTATTTCCATTGACTACTAATTTTTGACCAGGAGCTTCTTCAAAACGAGAGAAATATCTTCCTAACATAACAAAGTCTGCACCCATCGCTAAAGCTAAAGTAATGTGATAATCATAAACGATACCACCATCACTACAAATAGGAATATAAACACCTGTTTCTTCAAAGTATTTATCTCTTTCATTTGCGACATCAATAACTGCAGTTGCTTGACCTCTACCAATACCCTTTGTTTCACGAGTGATACAGATAGAACCTCCACCAATACCAATCTTTATGAAGTCAGCACCAGCATCAGCCAAATATCTAAATCCTTCACCATCTACAACATTACCAGCACCAATCTTTACAGAATCACCATATTTTTCTCTGACCCACTTGATTGTATTTGCTTGCCAAATAGAATAACCTTCAGAAGAATCGATTACTAAGCAATCAACACCAGCTTCTACTAATGCAGGAATTCTTTCTTCATAGTCTCTAGAGTTGATACCAGCTCCAACCATCAATCTCTTTTCTTCATCTAATAATTCATCAGGAAATTCTTTATGAGCATCATAATCCTTGCGGAATACCATGTATAGTAAATGATCATTATCATCTACGATTGGTAATGTATTTAACTTATTATCCCAAATAATATCATTTGCTTGAGATAATGTTGTATTTTTATTTCCAACAACTAATTTTTCTCTAGGTGTCATAAAATCAGTAACTTTTTCATTACCGCTCATTCTAGAAACTCTATAGTCTCTAGAAGTAACAATACCTAGTAGCTTTCCACTACTTGTACCATCGTCTGTAATAGCCATTGTTGAATGTCCTGTTTTTTCAACTAAAGCTAAAACATCATTTAATGTTGCATCTGCATTTAAATTACTATCACTGACAACAAATCCTGCCTTGTAATTCTTAACACGAGCGACCATAGCAGCTTGTGACTCAATGGATTGTGATCCAAAAATAAAAGACATGCCACCTTCTTTAGCTAGAGCGATTCCTAATTTATCTCCACTGACTGATTGCATAACTGCAGAAATCATTGGAATATTTAATGAGATACTAGGTTCTTCACCCTTCTTGTATTTCACAAGTGGTGTCTTTAATGTGACTTTATCTGGTGTGTTTTCTGCACCTGTAAATCCTGGAATCAGTAAATATTCACTGAATGTGTGTGATGGTTCGTTGTAGTATTTTGCCATGTTGTTTTCCATTTCCTCCTAAATATTTTAAAAAATTATAGTAAATTAAAGTTCTTAAGTAAAGCGGTACATGCTATAATTTTGGATGAAATGAGGTTTTTAGTATGAAATTAAAAAATAGCTTTTTTTATACACTAAGAGAAAATGTTAAAGATGAGGATTCTGTATCTTCAAACATGTTAGTCAGAGCAGGTTTTATTAAGAAGAGTTCTGCTGGTATGTATATCATGATGCCTCTTGGTTTGAAAGTAATGAATAAGATAGAAGCAATCATTCGTGATGAAATGGAAAAAGCAGACTGTCAGGAATTATTAATGCCTGCATTATTACCTGAAGAAGTATATGTATCTTCTGGAAGAAGAGCAGGATTTGGTTCTTCAATGTTTTCATTAAAAGATAGAAAAGGACAAAACTATGTTTTAGGTCCAACACATGAAGAATTATTCGCACAAGCTGCTAAGATGAAAATCAGATCTTATAAAGATATGCCATTCTCTTTATATCAAATGCAAACAAAGTTCAGAGATGAGCCAAGACCAAGATATGGTTTGATTCGTACAAGAGAATTTATCATGAAAGATGCTTATACATTTGATAAAGATGAAGCTGGATTAGATGTAGCGTATCAAAAACAATTCAATGCATATAAAAATATTATGGATCGTTTACATCTAGATTACCGTATCGTTAAAGCAGATACTGGTGTCATGGGTGGATTATTATCCGAAGAATTCCAAGCAGTTACTCCTCTTGGAGAAGATATCTTAGTACTTTGTGATAATTGTGATTTCGCAAGTAATATTGAAGTCGCACAATGTGTAAGTCACGAGGCAGATGCAAGTATTGAAGAAAAAGAAATACAACTAGTTGAAACACCTCACGCAAAGACAATTGAAGAAGTATGTGATTATTTAAAACTAGATCCTAAAAATAGTATTAAAGCTTTATTGATGAACATCAATGATGAACTCGTTATCTTCTTTATTCGTGGTGATAGAGAGTTAAATGAAAACAAGGTATGTAAACTATTAGGATGCAATGAAGTGAATTTCGCAGATGATGCTTTGATTGCGACAAGTAATGCAGTACCAGGTTTTACAGGCCCTGTAGGACTAAACGCAAAAATCGTTGTTGATAAAGAAATCATGAACATGAGAAACTTCTGTGCTGGAGCTAATAAAGAAGGTTATCATTATATCAATGTAAATCCAAAAGATTTCAAAGCTGATGTCATTGGAGATATCTCTAATATCAAAGAAGGAGATGTATGTCCATGTTGTGGTGGAAAGATTCATTTCGCACATGGTATTGAAGTTGGTAATACATTTAAACTTGGAACTAAATATTCTAAGGCAATGGGGCTTCAATATTTAGATTCTAATAACAAACTACAAGATGTTTGGATGGGATCTTATGGTATTGGACCTGCTAGAGCTATGGCTGCACTTTGTGAACAAAACATTGATGATAATGGAATCAATTGGCCTAAAGATATCGCTCCATTCCAAGTAGCTATTGTTATTATTTCAATGAAGGATGAAAAACAAGTTGAAGTTGCAAATCAACTCTATGAATCTTTAAAAAATCACGGCATTGATGTACTTTTAGATGATCGCGATGAAAGACCTGGTGTTAAGTTCAAAGATATGGAACTCATTGGTATTCCATATAGAATCACAGTTGGTAAAGGCATTCAAGATGGCAATGTAGAATTCAAATCTAGAATTGGTGATAAAGAAGATATCAAGATTGAAGAAGTTAAACAAAAAGTCATTGATTGCACCAAATAAAATGATGCAAAAAACTCTATGAATCGTAGGTTCACCTACAAACATAGAGTTTTTTAATATACTGATTAAAATCTTACACGATGTGGAATATATGGTTCTTCCAAATAAGCAATATCTTCTTCACTTAATTGAACATCAAAACATTTTACTGTATCTTCCATTCTTTTCGTAGAAGAAGTTCCAACAATAACTGAAGTTATATATGGCTTTGTAAATTGCCATGCCAAAGCAACATTCGCTTTCGAACAGCCTTTCTTTTCAGCAATTTCTTCTACACGTTTAGAGATTTCTTTTTCACAAGCATCACTAAAGACTTCTCCATCTTGATTTATTTGTGTTAAAGAACGAGTAGTTACTTCTCCTTCATTTCTTGCAAGTCTTCCACCTTGTAATGGTTGATACGTCGTCATAGCGACTTTCATATCAATTAATTGTGGAACTTGTTCTCTTTCTTCTTCACGATATAAAAGATTATATTTATTTTGCATAGAAACAAATTTTGTCCATCCATGTGTTTCTGCGACATGTTGAGCCTTTGCGAATTGCCATGCATAGCAACTACTACTTCCAATATATCTAACTTTACCAAGTTTGATCAAATCATGTAAAGCTTCCATCGTTTCTTCAATTGGTGTAGTTTCATCCCAACGATGAATGATATAGAGATCTATATAATTTGTTTGTAGTCTTCGTAATGAATTTTCAACTTCTTCAAAAATATGTTTACGTGAAAGTCCTTTTTTATTTGGACCATCCCCTGTTGATAAGCAAACTTTCGTCGCAATCACAACTTCATCTCTTTTTGCGTAATCTTTTAAAGCTCTGCCTAATATTTCTTCACTAGAACCATCACTATATATGTTTGCGGTATCAAAGAAATTTATTCCTAAATCTAAAGCTTTCTTAATTACTTTTCTACTTTCTTCTTCATTTAATGACCAAGTTGGATAACCTCTATCTGGTTCGCCAAAACTCATACATCCTAAACAAATCTGTGAAACATCTAATCCTGTATTTCCTAATTTAACGTATTTCATTTTAATCTCCTTCTTGTTATCTATACCATAAACCTAAAGTAAACTTTAATTGCAAGCAAAAATCCAAAAAAAAGATGCATTATGCATCTTTCAGTCTGTTGACAAAGTGGTATCCCATTTAATGGATATCACTTTTTTTGTC
>CAVKTV010000013.1:0-18953 GCA_963659075.1 Lachnospiraceae bacterium
TCGTCCCTTCTCAAGATATTATACGCCTCGTCTTCTCGGCGTAAACTGTCGCGCTATCACGCTCCAGTTATCTTGTTCAGGCATCAACGCAGCAGAGCTGCGGGGAAATGCCCGGAACTCGTAGCTACGCTACTTCGTTATTATATTTTGACACAAAAGAAAATAAACAAGGTGCTAAACTTTCGGTTCTAATCCGATGCTTTAGCACCATTTTTAAGTCTCAACTTCTAAAGTCAGGTATTACAGACAAACTTTCTTTTATGACAAAATGGAACAATGTTTCAAAAAAGTGCATGTTAAATAACATACACTCTTTGCATCACTCTTCTTTGATTCCCGTATCTTTGAATTCTTGATTTTGTTTTTCAACAAACTTTTCAGCTTGTTTATCTTGATTCTTTGTTGTTTCATGAATATCTTCTGTAGGTTGATTCACAACAACTTGTGGGAATGGAATATTAATATTATGTTTATCAAATACAAGTTTTAATTGACGGCGTAGATCTCTATCCAATTGCATACGATCTGCTTCAGTACATTTCGCAATGATCTTAATGATAACTGCACTATCCGCAAGTTCAGATACGCCACGATAGAATGGACCTTCTACAATAGCAGGTAACTTCGCTTTGATATTAGGGAATTCTTCCTGTAGAACTTTTTCTACATATCTGAGATCTTCCCCATACTCAATGCTCATATCACATCCAACAACAGAGTAATCTTTTGTCATATTCAATACATTCTTTACACTACTATTGGAAAAGATCTTTACGTTTCCTGCACCTTCTTTAACTTTCGTTGTACGCACACCAATTTCAACGACTGTTCCACGATATCCATCAATTGTAACGATATCTCCAACTTGAAATTCACCTTCAAATACAATAAATAATCCAGCTAAAATATCACTTACTAACGATTGAGCACCTAAGCCAACAATCAATGTCAATATTCCCGCAGAAGTAACTAACGTTGAAGTATCTACGCCAAACGTTGATAAGGCAAAGTAGAACAAACCAATCATCGTAGCGAATTTTATGAAATTGTCTAATAATCTACAAATCGTTTCACCCTTAGCGTTCAAACTATGTGCGATCCACATAATCAATTTTCTTACAATAATAGAAATTTCTATTACACAGATTACAATCAATAAACAATATGTAATTGAGAATATATTGATTCCTTTCTGCCATTGACATGAAAGAATAAAGTGGAACAATGAATCATCACTAAAGAATGAATCTTGGAATATTACAAGTACCATCACAATAAACGCTAATACTGTTAATATCGTATTCACTACTTGTGTTGTCTTTTGACCAGCCGTTTTAGAATCCCATTGAATATCAGCATGTGTCCATCTAAAACCAATAGAACGTGTTTTCGCAACTCTTCCATCACTCATCACTACATCTATCTGTTCATTTTCTTGTTTATCTATTATTTCATCTTCAACAACAGCTGTTTTTTCATGTTCATAGAAATACCATAGTAGAATCATAAATATGAATAAGAAACCCGCTGTAATACAAGAAATAGGTAAAGCTGTAATATTCAAAGCGCTAAAAGGAACCGCAATATATGTAACCATATCTCCATAAGTACCAGATGCACAATAATAAGATGTTCCATCTACTGTAATAAAATCATTATAATCAGCTACTAATTGAGATTCATTCATACCATACTTCTCTACATTTTTACCAATCAAAGATTCTTTAGGGAAATATACAAATGTAGAAGTTGAATCATCATCTGGTTGCGTTACCGCAAAAGCAAATCCGTGATTACCTGTACTAATACCTTCTAGTACTGTTTTTGTATCCGTATTGATTGTAGCCTTTTCTATTTGTTCAGGAGTTGCACTCATTGTAACCATACCAATTGTATGATAAGAATCATCTTGTACAGCTTCTGCCATGTATTGTCTTAAATTACCATTTACATTCTTTTGTACATCTTGAATGATCTTTGTTCTTTCACCATTCAAAATATCCCAATATTCATAAGATTGATCGTTTTCATCTTTACTAATGGAATAGCTCCAGTTATCTGTATTTGCCGCAATGACATTACCATTCAAATCAAAGTACATTACAGAATTCACATCCAACGCATCTTTTAATTCAGTCATAAAAGAACGTGTTAATTTAGATTGATCCATATGTGCAATGATATATGTGACTTCATCTAATTTTTGAGAATATTGTTCATTATATTCTTCTTTTTGTCTTTCTAATGTTTCATCATTTTCTTTTAATGCGGCTAACAATTCTGTACCACGTTGATTATTTGTGATGGATTGTTCAGACAATGTAAACAATGTCTGCATATAGAAAGTAATACCAAAAGATAATAATGTTCCCGCAACAACAAGACCTGTTAATTTCTTGTTTAATTTCTTCTTTGCGTCTTCTTCTTTTTCTTCTTTCTTTTGAACATCTTCTTTTAAGAAAGTGGAATAAAGAATGATGATACTCATAAAGATTCCATAAACAGTCAATGAAATGATAAGCGTATACATATCATTCGCTCTCATTTCTGATTCAGGAACAACAGTAACGATCATACCTTTATCTATTTTTTTACAAGAAGCTAAATACTCAACACCATTATAAGTTAGGATTGTATCTTCTCCATCTTCCAAAGAAGAAACATCTACACCATAACTAGAAGCATCCTGTCCAATTTCATCTTCATTTTGAGAAAATAGAACCGTTCCTTTTTCTGTATGGAAAGCTAGCACAAAACCAGATTGTCCTACATTCACATTATCTAATACAGCTTTTAAAGATGCATTCTGTTCAAGATTCGCATTTAAAGTATCACTGCTTAATTGAATAGAAATAGTTTTCTTTCCATCAATTACTGCACTATAACTTCTAGGCTCTTCACTATCATCAATTTTTTCACCAGCTTGCGCAATCACACTTCCATTATCTTCTACAACAAGATAATCAATGTTGTAAACTTCACGCATTTCATTAGCGTAAGTATCATTTAAATCAATGTCTGTGATATATCTCAATTGAAACGCTAAAGAATCTACTTTAGATTGATACATTTCATCATAAACAGCTGTGATTTCTTCTTCATCAGATTTACTTTTTTCAATCTTTGACGCAATTAAATCTAACTTTTCATGATTATTCTTCAACTGATTATTTGTAACCAATTGATTATGTGCAAATAAAACTGAGAAGCTTAATAGAATTGCTCCTAAGATTGCTAACAAGATGGACTTAATAACACGATTCCCATTCTTCATAAAACAACACCTCTTTAAACTATACACTACAGTTTATCAGTAACTACTTACTTAATCCACAGTAATTTTTACGATTTTCAAACTGCATAACCATTGTATAACTTTCAGAAAAAGAAAGAAGTTAAATATTAAAAATTTACTTCTTTCAATTCTCATTACAACCAATAAACTCTATTTTCTTTTCTATCTGCAGCTTTTGTTTTTTCAGCATCAGCGTATCCTAAAATACAATGGCCAATGCCCTCATATTCACCTTCAATGCCAAGTTGTTTCAAAAGAGCTTTCCCTTCTTCACTTTCAAATTCTTCTTTCGCTCTATGAATCCAACAAGAAGCAATTCCCTTCGCTTCAGCTGCTAACATTAGATTTCCCATCACAAGTGATCCATCATAAATAGCAGTAGGCACATTCTTATCCGCTAAAACAACAAGTACAACTGGAGCACCATAGAATGGATCATTACTAGAATTCATAATCGATGCATTCATCTTTGATAATTGATCACGTACTTTCTTATCTGTAATAGTTAGGATAATTGTAGATTGTCTACCCATACCACTTGCAGCGTATAATCCAGCTTCAATGATTTCTGAAATATCTTCTTTTGGAATCATTGTATCTTTATATTTTCTACAACTTCTTCTATCTTTGATTGTTTGTATTACTTCGTTCATATTAACCTCTTTTCTAAAAAACTCGCTCAGTTTATCTAAGCGAGTATATTGTATCATTAGTCTAAATCTTCACCGTTAGAATTGTATACTTTCTGCATATAGAAGAATGATTTCTTCTTGCTTCTAGAAAGATCACCATTTCCATCATCATCTTTATTGACATAGATGAATCCATATCTCTTTCTCATTTCACCAGTACCAGCAGAAACAAGATCGATATGACCCCAAGGTGTATAACCAATCAAATCAACGCCATCTTCTTCAATAGCTTCTTTCATAACTTTGATATGATCTCTCATATAGTTGATACGATAGTCATCATTGATAGAACCATCTTCTTCAACTTTATCAATTGCACCCAAACCATTTTCAACGATCATCATTGGAATTTGATATCTATCCCAAATTTGATTTAAATTGATTCTTAAGCCTAGTGGGTCAACTGTCCAACCCCATTCACTAGCTTTCAAATATGGATTCTTTACGCCCATTGTTTGGTTACCTTCAGATACACCATGTTCTTCAGGATGTGCAGCAAATACTTGTGAAGAATAATAAGAGAATGAATAGAAATCAACTGTTCCTTCTTTGAGAAGTTCATCTTCTCCTTCTTCTTTTTGAATTGTAATACCAGCTCTTTCTAAAGCCTTAACTTTCCATGCAGGATAATATCCTCTTACTTGAACATCACCATAGAACCACTTTTGTTCATGAGCTCCTGTCAATTCAGCCCATACATCTTCTGGATTACAAGAATATGGATATGTAGCACCATGGGCAATCATTAAACCAATCTTATTTTCTGGGTCGATTTCATGACCAACCTTTACTGCATATGCACTACCTACAAATAAATGCCATCTGCATTGTTCAGCATTTTGTTTATTTGTTAGATGTTCATGAACACCATTCATCATAAAGTTTGTATTAATGTTGATTTCATTAATTGTTAACCAATAATGAACAAGTCCCTTATAACGAGTAAAAATTGTTTTTGCGTAAACTTTAAATGCTTCTAATGTATGTCTAGAAACCCAACCATCATATTCATTTGCCAAATGTAATGGGCAATCAAAATGATAGATTGTAACTAATGGTTCCATACCTAATCTCTTACATTCTTTAAATACATCTTCATAGAACTGTAAGCCTTCTTCATTAGGTTGAGCATCATCACCATTAGGGAAGATTCTTGTCCAGTTGATAGACATACGATATACATTACATCCCATTTCAGCAAATAGTCCTAAATCTTCTTTCCAATGATGATAGAAATCTGTTGCGACATGGCTTGGATAATATACATTTGGATCTACAATAGCTTTACCACCTGCAGGTACTTCATCACGGTTGCCGAATTCTTTTCTAGTTCCATCTGGCATTTCAACGATAAACTTTCTTTGAATACCATGGATACCATCACCACCTGTTAAAGTATCCGCTACGGCAAGGCCCTTTCCGCCACTTAAATATCCACCTTCATACTGATTGGCAGCAGTTGCGCCACCCCATAAAAATCCTTTTGGAAAACTCATTTTATATCTCCTTTTCTCACTTACTTTATTTTAATGTAAGTGGTTACAAAAAGCTATGATTATTCGCGAAACAAAGTTCCAAAACACAATTTTTTCAGTTTGATTTTAGTAATTATTTGTCTAAAGTACAAATCAGAAAGAACATGAATCAGGTATTTTGCTAATTAGAACCTTGTGCACGTAATGAAATATTCTTTTTCATTTTTGTAAATCATTTTCAACTTGACTTCTAGTGAACACTTTTCTAGAATATGATTCAGATAGAGCAGTTTTCAAATCATCCAACAATTGTGATTGGAATGAATTGATGAATTGTTCTGTTTTTATTTTGTCGTTAATGTAAAAAGTTTTATTCTCTAGATATACACGATTTATGAAATTAGCAAAGTTATTTCTATCATATACTGAAGCGATTTCATTTACATCAATATAACCAACTTTCTTATCACTTCTACAGATCACAATTTTTGGAATATACATTTCATTAATATCATCTAAAACAATAATATGATTTGTATCATATTTTAGAGAATCAAATGCAAATAAGCTTTTTTCTAATAGTTCATTTATCGCCTTGACATACGAATAATTTATATGGTGCTTCTTACTTATTTTTTCTATTGTTGATGTCATCATAATTAACGGCTTTTCAGAATCTAATCTACTAATAAAATTCAATATTTGCGAATCACTTTTTATAACAAAAGGAAAACGAACGTCATAGTTTGCATTTATCAAATCTTGAATTTGTCTTTCAAAACTATCAACCGTTCCATCCTCATGAACAATATTCTTATTTATCTTTTTGATTAGTTCTACTTTATCCATATTCCAACTTTTCTTTCTCAAATAAATAGATGATTATCATTTGTATAACAATCACCTACACTATTTATATTCACAATAATTTTTAGAAATCCAAAAAGAAAAGACCGAATCTTTGTGTATATAGTTTCAAATCACTCATCATGATTGACTTTAAACAAATAGTTTTCTAGAATATGCATCAGATAGAGCAAACGCGAGTAGTTCAGACAATTGGGTCGAAAACCCGGTAACGAATTGTTCTGTCTTTTTATTTTTGTAACCTTCCAAAAGCTTTTATCTTTGCTTGACTTCTAGTGAACACTTTTCTAGAATTAGAACTAGAAAGAACGATTTTCAAATCATCCAACAATTGTGATTGGAATGAATTGATGAATTGTTCTTTTTTGTTTTGTGAAAATAAAAAGAGTGAATCATATGATCCACCCTCATAGGACACAAATCATTGTGTACCTTGCATACCTCTTTCTGTAGCTTCTTTCATTGCAGCTTTACCAGTAGAAGTTAATTCAGTTGTATCATCTTCTACTTCATATCCTGCATTTCTAGCAGCTTCAATACCAGCAAGTCTTCCTGAAGTTAATGAGAAACCTAAGCCTACACCTTCAACGTCTTGATATGTTCCACAAGAAATACCAGAAACGTTATTACCTGTAGCGTATAGATTCTTGATTACTTCATGGTTTGTATTTAATACTTGAAGTTTTTCATTTGTATTAACACCACCTAAAGCGCCTAATACACCAGCATGGCCTCTAGTTACGTAGTATGGTCCTTCAGATACTGAATAGATCAAGGAATCCTTGGACTTGAAGAATTCTTCATCATTGCCACTCTTTACATAACTATTGTAGTTATCAATTGTTTCTTGTAAGTCTTCCGCATCACATCCAATGAATTCTGCAGCTTCTTCAATTGTATCAAATACGCCACCTTCACCAGCTTCTGCTAACTTATCAAAACTACTATTCCATTCATCTTCAGCGATTGGAGCGTGATAAATTGTTGGTTCACCATCATCACCTACGATACCATGTTGATCCCAATAATGGATCCATGTACCAGTATTTTCTTGTGTTGTATCTGTCCATCTATCAACAGTAGCTTGGTCTACGATTGTATAAGCAGTACCACCTTGTGCGACTACAGTTGTTGTGAAATCAACAGTATCTTTTAATAGGTCTTCATTCATGAAACGTTTACCTTGGTTATTTACCCAAAGAATTGGAGAGTTCAATGTTAATTCAGAAGCAATTTCATCATCAACGCCACTTACTACACCATGGTTCATTGTTAACAATTCACCTTCATCAGCACCAATGTCCCACATCATATCTACACCAGGAACATATGTGCCAGCCATAACTTTACAGTTATTATATACATCTTCACCCAATGTTTCTTTCATCAATTCTTCATTGTTAGCGAAAGAACCTGTAGAAATAATGACAGACTTCGCATTAACTGTTAATGTTCCACCATCTTCTTTTTCACACTTAACACCAACTGCGTTTCCATCTTCATCAACGATGATTGACTTCGCTGTTGTGCTGTAATGAACATCAACACCTTCATCTTCAATTGCTTCACCTAAATACTTGAATGGATCAGCATTGTTCCATCTGTGATATACAACTTCTGTATCAAAATGTGCAATCTGTTGTGGCTTCTTAGATAAGAAGAAACCTACACCATGATTCAACATGTAAGAAACAGTATTCTTTGCTTCAGAGATAAATGTACGAATTAACTTAGCGTTACCAGCTTCATTGTTTCGTTCTTGGAAATGTTCATACCAATATTCTTCATCTGTTGTTTCATCATCTCCATAACGATCTTCTTGTTCTACAGAACCAATTGCGAACATACCCTTAGCGGCATTACCAAATCCACCAATAGATTCTGTTGTTTCAATACCAATGACAGATGCTCCACCTTCTGCAGCTCTTAATGCAGCAGTAGTTCCAGATGCTCCCATACCAACGACAACAACATCTGCTTCTAATGTTTCATCTTCACCTTTCTTTGTTTCTGTTGAGAAACCAGCTTGCTTCATACAATCTTCAACAGCTTCACTAACAGCGTCTCTTGTAGAAGTAGCACCAGAAACGACATCAATATCACCAGATTGTGCTTCAACGATTTCTTCAGCTAAACCTTCAGCTGCATCTTGGCCAAATCCTTTGGATTGGCTAGAAGAATCTACTTCAGCTTCTGTGATTTTTCCGTCTTTAACAGTGATTGTAACGCTTACATCACCATTTTCAAAACCTTTTGCTGTAGCAGTGTAAGTACCATCTTTTACTTCTCCACTTGTACTACCAGTAGCACTAGAGCAGCCAAAAAGAGTGACACTCATCACACCTGCTAATAAGCATGATAATAATTTCTTTTTCATTCCTTTTACCCTTTCTTAGTGAAAGTATCTTAATGGATTGTGAATTTGTGAACAATAGATATAACCGATTCAAAACGTGGCCATTTCTTATCTGACATGATAGAATCATTACATGAAAACAATACAAGCACAAAAAACAGAACATGGTATAACATCCTATTTCACCATCATTTCTATCCTAGAAGATTGTGATCTAACATTAGACAATCGACAATTTCATGCGATATATAATGATTTAATCATTTCTAGAGAAGGGCTTACTTTCCAATCCAACAAACAAAGGTCACTTCTTGTTTATCACATACAAGAAGATTTCTTCGATAATCTCTTTGATTCTCAAATCTCAGATTGTGCCATCTTCCATGATTTACTACATGCAGATAAAGCAGATGGCGAACACTTATATTTCGCTAAAATAGGTGATGACGCCACAAATATATTAAAGTTACTCTATTCTGAATTCGATAAAGATGACATCTATCATGAAAAAATCATTCGTCTATTACTTGTAGGATTATTAACATATCTAGATAGAAATCATTACGATACACTCATTGTCCCAAAATCCACTATGGGTAAAACACATGAATTTGGTAAGATCATGAAATACATCGGTGAAAATTATAGGGATATCACTTTAGAATCCGTAGCGAAAAAATTTGGATATCATCCAGATTATCTTTCCTATCGTTTTAAAAAGATTACTGGAATTTCTTTCTCTAAAAAACTATTATCCATCCGCATGGAAGAAGCAATTCACCTTTTACTTACAACAGAAATGAATATACAACAAATCGCTGAAGCAAATGGCTATCATGATCGTTCTCATTTCTCTAGAAACTTTAAAGAGTACACGGGCCTAACACCTAAACAATACAGAATCAAATACAGAACAAAACAATAAACACATAAAAAGGATGTTCTATGACTGTCATCATAGTAAGCATCCTTTTTTGATGATTAATCATTTCTATAAAACGCACAAAACGCAAGCTATATTGCCTGCGTCTTATGCTATATTTCGAGAGAATGAAATATCTTATTTGTTATCAGCGTCAATCGTATTAGCAGCTGTTCTACCTGAAACGAAGATTTCAACGATAGCGTTACCACCAAGTCTATTACCACCATGGATTCCACCAGTAACTTCACCAGCAGCGTATAAGCCCTTGATTACATTACCATCAGAATCTAATACATGTCTTTCAGTATCAACTGTTAGACCACCCATTGTATGGTGTGTTGAAGGAGCCATAACACGAATACGTAATAATTGTCCTTCTAATGAATAGTTACCTGAAGCATCTACTGTTCCAACAGTTGAAGTTGATTGGCCCTTAGCTACTCCATCACTTGGTTGTTCACCAGCTAAGATAGATTTATCATAAGCTTCGATTGTCTTATAGATTTCTTCTGGATCAGCTTCCATATCATATTTATCAAGAACTTCTTGAATTTCATCAGCACTAGAAACGTAGTAAACTCTACCTTCTACATCATCATGTGAAATTTCAACAGCCTTGTTACCTTCATACTTATCATATGGATATGGATATGAAATAGCAGTATCAGCGTTTGTGAATTCTAAGAATACACCTTGTGCACCTTCTGCAGATACACCATTTTGGAATTCACCTAATGAAAGAACATCACGTTCAGCAGATTCATCTACGAATCTCTTACCTGTTGTTGGATTGATATATACACCATATAAACCATTACCGAAAGCAAGATCACCATTGTCTACCCAAGAAATAGGCATCATTTGTGTATATCCTAAACCAGTTGTATCAGCACCAACTTCTTCACCCATTGTGATACCATCACCAACTAGAGAAGATCTGTTTGTTGTTTGTGTTGTCTTTGTGATATAAGAATCATCCCAATATTCATTTGTTTCCATTACTTTTTCGATGTTAGCTGCATAACCACCTGAAGCAAGAACTACACCCTTCTTAGCAGTAGCTGTAACTTCTGTTCCATCATACATTGTTGCCTTAACACCAGTAACGTTACCATCTTTATCTGTAATCAAGCTCTTAGCTGTTGTACGAGTCATGATCTTGTTATCTTTAGCAGTAGAAGATGTATTTAGAATTGTGTTCTTTGTTGTAGCGAAATATGTTCCCCAGTTACCTGTTTCTTCTGTAGTTCCATCACCATCGATATCACCACCAAGGTTAACATTTTCTCTATACCATAGAGCACCAATCAATGTAATTGTGATTGCGTCGTTGAACTTAGCACCTTGATCTTCTAACCAAGTCTTTAATTCAGTACCATCTGTACAGAATTGTTTAACAAGATCATAGTTACCATATACCCAACTCTTCTTATCGTTAGATTGTCTTAATCCACCATAGTATGTTTGGAAGATATGTAAATTTACTGTAGAGAACAATGTTAAATCTGTTTCCTTTGCGCCTGCAGCAATCTTCTTATCTGCCCAATCAACATAGGCTTTGATTTCTTTCTTTAAAGCTTTTAATGTACTTAAATATTCTTTATGTACACCAGCTTTACTTACTTCATCAATTTCACCTGGAACATATTCTTTATCCTTGAAGTAATCTTCATCGAATTCATCTTCATTCCAATTTAAAATTGTTTTCAAAGTTGAAAGTTGTCCTTGTGCAGCTTTAACTTTGTCATATGTCTTTCCATCATAATCCCATTTAGCACTTGTAGCGTCAGGATTATCAGCATCCCATACTAAGTAATCTGCAACTGCTTGGAATTGTCCACCAGAAACTAATGTGTTACCACCAATTTCAGCGTTTTCTTCAATTACAAGAACAGAATCACCATTTTGAGCAGCTTGTGCAGCAGCACCCATACCAGCACCACCAGCACCAACAACTACTACATCATATTCTTCATCAATTGGATCTTGTGCTTCATGAACAACTGTATTACTCTTGAAACCATCTAAATCACTTGCTTTAGCTTGTTCTGCAGCATCAGCTAATGCATCTTTATATGCCTTAGAAGTAAAAGTAGCACCAGATACACTATCAACACCAGAACCATTTGCTTCAATAGCGTCTTCTTTCAAAATGTCATATGCAACAGTACCAACATGAGCTGTTTCTTTACTTTCTTTTACTTCGATATCTTTAATACCATCTTCAGAGAAAGTAACATCTAATGTAACTGTTCCATTGTAACCTTCACCAGTACCAGTATATGTACCAGCTGTATAAGTTACAGGCACATTTTCATGTGGTGTGGCTGTACCCATGCTATCAACATCAACACCAGCACTTTCTAAAGCTGCCTTTGTAGCGTTGATAATAGCTTCGGATGTCACTGTAGCACCAGAAACTGTATCAACGTTTGGTGTTTGTGCCTTAACGATAGCTTCTGGAATTTGTTCCAATGCTGGATCAGCAATTCCCTCTGTTTCTTGTTGATCAGTAACTGTTACACTTTTGATTTCATCATTTTCATAAACGACTTCAACAGTTACATCGCCGTTTTTACCTTCGGCAGTACCTGTATAAGTATTGCCGGAGCCTGATTTGCTAGAACAAGCAACCAAGCTGAGAGCTAATGAAGACGATAAAAGGCTCGTCCAAGTAACTCTCCCTACTTTTTTGTAATTCATAATTCCCTCCATTAATTGAGATTAACCCTTAAATAGAATCTCCCATAAATATTTAAAACCCTGTAGTTACTACGGAGTCAATAAAAATTTGATAGCGTTTTCACAAATATATTTTATAATATATATAAACTCTGTATCTATACAGAGTTTTAGAATGTGTGAAATTATGCAAGTCAAAGAACTATCTAAGCTAACCGGAATCAATATTGAAACAATTCGCATGTATCGTAATCAAGGATTACTTCATCCATCTAAATTAAATAATGGATATTATGATTATTCCATGCAAGATTATACTTCCTTGTTACATATCAAAAAGTTGCGTTCTTTTAATTTTTCTATTCAAGAAATCAATCGTTCTGAACATTCTGACAACTTCGAAGATTATGTAAATAAATTTAATGATGCTGAAATTGAATTAAAAAAAGAAATGGAGAAAATCCAACAGAAATTAGATTTTATACATTTTGAAAAAAATCATGTTTTATCTTCCGCAAACACTGCTGTTAATACCGTATCTTTAAATCAATCCGTTGATGAAAAAATCGATTTCTATCCACCATTCAAAGATTCTGATTTTCTAAAAAATTTAGATTCACAATATTTTTTATATATCACTACACCAATCTTTATTCCAAAAGAAATACTAAATGGTCCTATCCAAGATAAAATCATCGAAACAAAAGTCGGAATTGGAACATACACTTCAATCTACAAGAAATTATTTTCAGAATCACAAGAAAATTGTGTCATTATTCCTAACGGAATATTTATATCTCAAATCTTAACTGTTAAAGATTTAACACATATTAATATCCTTGATCTTGCACCTATGATGAAATACGCAAAAAAGATGCATAAGGAATTCATTTCAGATACAACAGGATATCTAGTAGGAATCACATATCAAAATTCACAACCTATTTATGTTATGCGAATTCGTGCATGCATTGAAGAAAACAATATTATTAGTGATGAAAGAATCTTCTAAAAAAGTAGCATTTCTGCTACTTTTTCATTGCTAATTGTGTTGTTGAATAATGCTTGATTGGTTTCCATGTTACATCTGTAAACATTGCTTGTATTGTAATAGGAATATAAGTCAACATGAACATTGGAAACATTGGTAGATATTTAATCTTTTCACTTGTTTTCGCTGGAATATTCTTCCATTCAGAAATGACTGTTAAAGTTGCTAATAACATCATACTGATCCACATCATGAGTAAAGTACTCGTTAAGAAATGAATCATTTCTTGTCTTAATACAAGTGAAATATAGTATGGCATAAAAGATGCCGCAACCAATATCCATAATGCCATCGCTACCATGACAACTGTTAATAATGTACAAGGTAAACAAGTCATCAAAATATCGTAATAAGATAAACGATTTCCTTTTTCAAAAACCATTCCTTTTGTTAAATCACCAAGATATCTTCCATCAATTTGATAGAAACCCTTTGCCCATCTTAATCTTTGATTCCAAGATTGTTTCATTGTAGAAGGTTGTTCATCATATAAAACAGCTGAATCTACATATCCAATTCTCTTCTTTTGAATCGTCGAAGAAACTGAGAACTGAATATCTTCTGTCAAGAAATAATAAGGCCAACCTTGATTTTCTTCCATTAACTTAGAAGAAACTACAAATCCTGTACCAGATATCATGCATTGTGCGCCAATCATATCTCTAACGTAATTCAAATGTCTTGCTTCATGTAGGAACCATGTAGAATACGCTGCACTTAACCAGTTTGTTCCAAAGTTCTTAGAATTACGATATGTTGTTAACGCATCATACTTTCCAGTAGCGAATTTCTTATTCACTTCTTTCAAGAAAGATGGATCAATGATATTATCTGCATCAAACACAATAAACGCGTCATAATAATCACTACCTTTTTCCGCTACAACTTTCGTATAAAGATAATTCAATGCATATCCTTTTCCAACTTCTTCTTTGTTGAATCTTTCATAAACAGTTGCACCGAACTCTCTAGCGATAGATGCTGTAGAATCTGTACAATTATCCGCTACAACATAAATATCATAATATTCTTTTGGATAATCCATCTGATGAATACTTGTTAACAATTCACCAATAACTTCCTGTTCATTTCTAGCACTCACAAATATCGCAAAACGATTTCTTATATTTGTATCGTCTAGTTTCTTTACTTTTCTTTTTATCATAGATATCGCAATATAAACAATTTGATATGCATATATCACTGTTAATACTGTGATAACAATGTCTGTAAATGTCTGAAATAGATCGAGAACACTCATATCTTCCTCCAAAATCCTTGTATAATATACGCATATTCACACTTGAATTCAAGCATATCTATCTGAATCTTTCACAAAACTTTCTTTCTTAAGAAATATGAGAAGCATTTTCTTATGATATAATAGCTCAGCTTATGGAATGGATCTTAAAAGCTTTACCAGATATATTACTATTACTAGTAATTTATATAAAAGTATTACAACCAAAATGGAAGCAGCTATCTACATCTGATTATGCTTGGCATACATTGCTCTATATTTATATGTGCGTTGTCTTAGGTTGGACAATCATGCCAATCTTAATTCATTTACCTTATGCATTTGATGGTGTATATGATAACTGTAATTTCATTCCTTTTTCTGATTGGATCTATGGTTATGGTAATTATAGAAGAGAAACTTTATATAATCTTTTATTATTTGTACCATTTGGTTTTATTGCGCAAATTACATTAAAAAAGCCATACAAGATCACTTTGTTGTATGGCGCATTGTTTTCACTAACCATTGAGATATCTCAATTATTATTCACTACAAATAGAGTTTGTGATATCACAGATCTTATTAATAATACATTAGGTGCTCTTGTAGGAATATTCATTTATATCTTGCTAAAAAATTAGTTGATTTATTTCTTTTCAAAGGACATGGACTCTCCATCTGTTCCTGGGAAAGTCACTTTCATCACTTTCTTTGTGATTTTGTAAGAAACGGATTGTTCTCCAATTGTGATAATACCATCTCCATATGTACATGCTTTCTCTTCATCATCCGAAACCATTGTACATGTACCATCCTCTTTTAATTCAAAATACGTATCTTCATCTAATCCACCACTATAAGATTGATAATAATACTTTCCAGCAATACCATTTGATGAACATCCTGTTAATAGAATTGTTAAGATTACACTGTATGTTAATTGTTTTTTCATGATGCGATTATACTACCTCCAATAAATTCACGAATAATCGAATTATTTGTGATACATGAATCATCTTGAATCGGAACAAAGAAATCTAAAAATCTTAATAATCTTTGTGCTTCTGCATATTGTGGTGATTCATATGTAATTTCTTTTAATAACGGTTCTGCATATTTCTTTAATACTGCTATTTCATAAATACACTGACTATTAAAAAATACATCTGCTTCTCCATTATAAGGGAAAATATTCTTTTCTTCACCCTTTCTAACAGAAGGCCATGATTCTATTGTTTCTGCAGCACTCACATTTCTTGTACGGTGATCACGAACAAGTCTCCTCAACATTCTCGCATCTGTATTAGGAATACGATGATAACGATCAATTGTAAGCTGTGTTAAAGGACTAATATAGATTTTAAATTTCTCATCTTCACTGATTCCTTTTGTCAATTCCGGATTTAAACCATGAATTCCTTCAATCACAATAATTTGATCATCATTTAATGTTGTTACTCTTTTTCCGAATTCTTTTTCTCCCTTAATAAAATTATATTCAGGAAGATCCACTGTTACATGTGACAACAAATGATTCATTTGTTCTGTAAATAGTTCTACATCTACTGCAGATAAAGATTCAAAGTCTTTGGTGCCATCTGCTTGTATAGGAAGATCCTTTCGATTGATAAAATAATCATCTGTTCCTAAATACAATGGTTTAACTCCAATAACTCTTAATTGAATACACAACCTTTTCGCAAATGATGTCTTACCAGAAGAAGATGGTCCCGCAATCAAAACGATTCTCTTTTTCTTCTCTTGAATCATTCGAGCGATATCCGCAATCTTCTTTTCATGCAAAGCTTCACTTAATAAGATCATCTCTTTATAATCATGACTTAAGACTTTTTGATTCAAAGTACTCACTTCATTTACACCCATTAAATTTTCCCAATTCTTCTCTTCAGAAAAAGCTTCATACAATAAGTTTTGTTCCATAAATATAGGAACATGTAATGGATCAGAACCTTGTGGGAATTGAAGAATAATACCTCTTCTATATTCATGTAAATCAAATAAATTCAAATACTTTGTACTTGGTAATAGATATTGATAGAAAAGATGTTGTGTATCATCTAATGTTGCGATTGTTACTTCTTGAATATCATACGCACATTTCACAATATCACTTTCAAAAGGAAAAGAATTATTCTTAGAAAATAGATGTAGAATTTCATCTCTGTTTTTCTTCACTTGTAGAATTGGTAAATCTGCTTCTACAAGTTTGTTCATTCTTTCTTTTACTTTTTCAATCAATTCATTCTTTGAAAACTTTGTATGATGAATTGTAGTAAATACACCTTTAGAAATAGAATTCGCCATATGCACTGTTGTATCATCACCAGAAACATCTTTCACAGCTTTTAAATATAATAACGTTACTGACATTTGATAGCTCATCTTTGCGTAAGGATTCCGTAAATCATACAGTTCTATAAAAGCATCATCATAAATCTTATAATTCAATCTTTCATAACGATGATTGATCTTACATGCATAAATTGGATACGCAAAAGAAAGGTGCTTCATGACCTCTTCGCAAGTCACACCTTTCTTATATTCTTTTTGAATTGTTTGTCCATCTGGACATTGAATGATTAATTTCATACGAACACCTACTTAAAGGCAACTGTATTCTTACGTATATGTTTTTGTTGTGTTTCTTTTTTACCTTCTGGCAACAATCTCATCATAGCTAATTGTGAATTGAAAGGGACATCGCCAATTTGTTTCTTACAATATCTTCCCGTTTCACTCATATATCTTGCCTTCGTATTATCTTTCAACGCAAGTTCTAGATATTGATGTATTTTTTCTTTACACAAATCATCTAAGATTGGACAAGCAACTTCTACTCTTCTTTCTGTATTTCGTGTCATAAAGTCTGCAGATGAGATATACATCTTTTCAGAATTACCTTTTCCAAAAATATAGATTCTAGAATGTTCTAAGTATCTACCAACAATCGAAGTAATATGAATATTTTCTGTTTTATCTTCAATACCAGGAATAATACAAGAGATGCCTCTGACAATCAAATTAACATTTACGCCTGCACAGGATGCCTGATGTAATTTTACTATGATTTCTTCATCAGTGATAGAGTTTAATTTACAAGTTATGACACCTTCACTACCTTTTTTGATTTCTTGGTCCATCAAATCCAACAAAGTACTCTTCAAAGAAATAGGTGCTACAAGTAATGTATTATATTTTCCATCCAATTTCCCAATTGCCATATTGGAGAAGAAAGATACGACATCTTTGATAATAGAAGGGCGTGCTGTCATATACGCTAAATCTGTATAAGACTTCGCAGTATTTTCATTGAAGTTTCCTGTTGCGATCAATGCGACATATTGTGGTTTCGATGAAACGACTTTTGTGATCAAGCACACTTTAGAATGCACTTTATATTTCTCAAAGCCATAAATCACATTACATCCTGCATCTTCTAGTTTTTCAGAATAGTCGATATTATTTTGTTCATCAAAACGCGCTTTCAATTCAATCAACACATCTACTTCTTTTCCATTTTCTGCAGCTTGGCATAGATAATCTACCAATCGTGCTCTAGAAGCTAAACGATAGATTGTAATCTTAATAGAAACTGTTTTTGGATCATTCGCAGCTTCTTTCACAAGTTGTAAAAATGGATCCATAGATTCATATGGATAGTGTAATAAAACATCCTTCTTCTGTATTTGGTTAAAGATAGATTGTTTATAGTTCAATTCCGCAGATAGCTTTGGTGTATATGGTTGATATGTATTCTTTTCTTTTACATCTTCATCTAATAGATTCTCTAGACCAAATACATACTTCATATTCATTGGAGCTTCACAAGTAAATAATTCTCTTCTTGTGATTTTTAGATTGTTTAATAAATATTGACGGAATGTATTAGAAAGTTTCTTGGAAGTCGTCAACATTGTAACGTTCATCTTTCTTCTTTCTTTCAATACTTTTTCCATCTTCTTACGATAATCCAAAATATCTTCAAATGCTTCATCATCTGCATCAACATACGCACTTCTTGCGACTGTTAATTTCAACACTTCATTCACTGTACAATCTGAGAAAATAGATGGAATCTGTGACACCAATAAATCTTCTGTATGAACATAACGAAACTTCTTCTTATGTGGCAAAACAATGATTTGAGGCAAAGATTGAGGAACCGCAACAAAACAATAATTAGTTTTCCCCTTCTTTTTCATACTTGCGGCAATATATGTAATATGATTCTGTAAGTTTGGAAATGGATGATGTGTATCTACAATTTGAGGATTGATCAAAGGTGCTACTTTAGACTTATAATACTTCTTTAAAAATTTTATTTCATCTTTTGTATAATCACTGAT
>CAVKTV010000013.1:18963-21266 GCA_963659075.1 Lachnospiraceae bacterium
GTTTCTTGGTCACATCCTCATAAATACGATCTCTTTTCTTACAACCTCTTTTTGCGGCAGGATAAATTGCTTCCATTTGTTCTGCAGGTGTCATTCCTGATTTATTATCTACTTTTGTGATTTTTGCACTTTTGAGATCCCACAAAGAACCAACACGCACACGAAAAAATTCTTCTAAGTTAGAAGAATAAAAATATACAGACTTCAATCTTTCTAATAGTGGAACAGATTCATCTTTCGCTTCATTTAAAACACGATCATTAAAACGTAACCATGATAATTCTCTATTACATGTATAACCATCTTTATAAACATTCTTTTGCATTCTACTCACCCCTCATACGCATACATATATATCAATACACCATTTTTGTTAACTTCTTGTAAAAAGCCTGTGTTTTCTAATGTTTTTTTAGAAGCTATATTGGATACATCAACCTTAGCATAAATCTTTTTTATGTTTTTTGTTTGATATTCTTTTAATAGTAATTCCAACGCTTGTCTCATATATCCATGATGTCTATATTGTTCTTTTAAACGATATCCTACTTCATAGATTCCTTCTTTTCTTTCATAAAGTTGTATGATTCCTATCAGTTTATTATCATATATTCCATAAGTGATATGATTCATTAATTGTTTGTATAAAATTTGTGATTGTTCGCTCGTTAAAGTAAAAGAAAATAAATCCTTTAAAGACAGAATATCTTCTTGTTTTAAAATATGAATCGATATATCTTTAATATGTTCTACTAGCATTGTTATTGATGCTTATATTATACCGCTTGGAGAAGAAATCTATGAAAAGAATTATTACAATGCAAGATATCTCATGTATCGGAAAATGTTCCTTAACTGTCGCTTTACCAATTCTTTCCGCAATGGGTATCGAAACCGCTATATTACCTACAGCTATCTTATCTACACATACAATGTTTAAAGAATTTACTTTTCATGATCTGACCAATGAAATACAACCAATTCTAGATC
Source organism: Lachnospiraceae bacterium (assembly GCA_963659075.1). GTDB lineage: Bacteria > Bacillota_I > Bacilli_A > Erysipelotrichales > Erysipelotrichaceae > Bulleidia. Next base: position 19,954 of record CAVKTV010000013.1, read on the forward strand.
ATTGGAAAAAAGAACAATTTCATTTCGATGCAATCTATACAGGATATTTAGGATCTTTTGAACAGTTACAAATCGCAAAAAATATGATTGATCAAAAAGAAAAAGATTCGCTCGTTATGATTGATCCATGCATGGCAGATTCTGGAAAGTTATATACAGGATTCACAAATGAATTTGTGCAAGGTATGAAAGAATACTGTTCTAACGCAAATATTATTTGCCCAAATATTACAGAAGCTTGTCTATTATTAAATCAACCATATCAAGAAAAATATACTGAAGATAATATCAAACAAATGTTGAAACAACTATCTTTATTAGGATGTGATATTTCAATTATTACTGGTATTTCATTTGATGAAAATGCGATTGGTGCTTATGCATATGATGCAACTAAAAATACATATCATTTCTATAAAACAAAAAAAGAACCTGTATCCTTTCACGGTACAGGAGATATATGGGCATCCACACTTACTGGAGCTTTACTCAAAGGAAAAAGTATTGAAGACGCAATCAAAATTGCCTGTGAATATGTAAGAGAATGTATTCATTTAACTCTACAAGAAGAAGATCATAACATCTACGGAACAAACTTCGAACTCGCAATTCCATATCTTATTCAATTATTAGGAGAAACAAAATGACAGAAGCAGAAAAGATGAAAAAACAACAGTGGTATGACGCTAACTTTGATGAAGATCTAGTTACTCAACGCCTACTCGCAGATGACTTATGTTATGAACTAAACAACATTCGCCCAAAAGATACAGAAAAGCGAAATGAAGTATTACAAAAACTATTACCTCAAATGGAAGAAAATTGTACAATTCTATCCCCATTTCTAGCAGATTATGGATGTTATTCTAAGATTGGACATGATTCATTTATTAACCATAATGCATATCTTATGGATGGAGGAACGATTACAATTGGACATCATTGTTTCATTGGACCAAATTGTGGAATGTATACCGCAATCCATCCAACCCTTGCCAAAGAAAGAAATCAAGGTTTAGAACGAGCACTTCCAATTGTTATTGGAGATAATTGTTGGATTGGTGCGAATGTAACGATTCTACCAGGAGTAACGATTGGTTCAAACACAGTCATTGGTGCAGGAAGTGTTGTAACAAAAGATATTCCTAGTGATGTTATCGCTGCAGGTAATCCATGTAAAGTATTCAGATCAATCACTGAAAAAGATTCTATTCAAAAAATCTAAAAATTTTAAGGATTTTCATAAAACTTTGTGAACAGTATTATGGAGGTCCTTTTTATGAACATGAAATATTTCCCATTCACAAATGATT
>CAVKTV010000014.1:0-19855 GCA_963659075.1 Lachnospiraceae bacterium
GTATTACGTTATATTAAAAATAACATCATTGTTGAAAAAATATATAAGCTTCCTGATCGTCCAGAAGCAATTCGAATTAAGAATTATAGCTATGAAGCTTTAGAAGAATTCATATCCAATGCAATCTATCATCGATCTTATCAAATACATGAACCAATCACAATTCGTATTGAAAAAGATTGTATTGAAATCACAAGTACTCCTGGTCCTGATAGATCTATTACAGATGCAGATCTTCTTAAATTACAAATGCGTTCTAGAAGATATCGAAATCGAAGAATTGGTGATTTCCTAAAAGAATTGCATCTTGTTGAAGGAAGAAATACAGGAATCCCAACAGCTTTAAGATGTATTGAAGCGAATGGTTCTCCTTTACCTCAATTCATTACAGATGCAGATAGAACTTTCTTTACTGTCATATTACCAATTCATAAAAGTTTTATTACGGACACAATAAAACCTTCTAAGAAAAAAGTAAGAAAGACTCGTAAAGAATTACAATCCGCAATTTTATCTGCACTAGAAGATAATGAATATTCAGAAAAAGGCTTATACGAAGCACTTGGTTATTCTGGTAACCCTTCTAAAACATTTCGAGAATGCATTGAATATCTAATTAAAGAGCCAAGCATTGCTTACAATACAGAAGATACACATTCTCCAAATAAGCTTTTAAAAAAGATTAAAAAAGAATCCTAGAAAAAAGAGATACTTCAAATCAGTATCTCTTTTGTTCTATTACTTTTTCTTTTTGTCTTTGTCTTTTTCTTCTTTAGGTTTAACACCCATAGATTTCATAACTTGACGAACTTGTGCTTCACTAGGTTTTCTTCCCATCTGCATGAACATCGCACGAATCATCTTTTCATTGATTGGTGGATTTTCTTCAATTTGTTTTTGGAAATAATTTCTAGAAATGAAGAATGTCGCGATAGCCGCAACAACTGCACCAGCTAAAAACCATAAAACACTGGACCAAAATGTACTCATATTCTTTTACCTACCTTTATATTCGACAGAAAGTATTATATCAAATAGTACTTTCATTTCATAGTGAACAATTCTATATGGATTGTATATTATTGTTCTTCTTTTTTACTAACTTCAATACCTAATACTGTTAATTGTTCATCATCTACAGTACCAGGAGCTTCAGACATCAAGTCTAAAGATGAATTTGTTGTTGGGAACGCAACCACATCTCTGATATTATCTGTACCAGCTAATACCATTGTTAATCTTTCTAATCCGATACCAACACCACCATGTGGAGGAGTACCAAATTTAAATGCATCTAAGAAGAAGCCAAATCTTTCTTTTGCCTTTTCCATAGATAGACCAATTGCTTCAAATACCTTTTCTTGTAATTCTTGATCATGAATACGAATAGAACCAGATAATAATTCATAACCATTTAATACAAGATCATACGCTCTAGAAGATACATGTTCTGGATCAGTAAATAACTTATCAATATCTTCTTCCTTAGGAGCAGTAAATGGATGGTGTGCTGCTACCCAACGATTTTCTTCTTCAGAATACTCAAACATTGGGAAATCTGTCACCCATAAGAACTTATAAGATTCACCCTTTGGAATCAAATCTAATTCATGGGCAATCTTAACTCTTAAAGCACCCAATGATGATTCAACGATTCTATTATTATCCGCAATGATTAATACTAGATCACCATCTTTGATATCTAATCTTTCTACAACTGCTTTCTTTTCTTCTTCAGAAAGTGGCTTCACAATAGAACCTGTTAATTCACCATTTGCCATCTTTAGATAAGCTAATGCTTTGGCTTTAAAACCGTGTTTTACAAATTCTTGTAACTTATCTAATCCTTTACGAGAATATTTATCTTGTGCGTTTTCAAACTTCAAAGCACCAATCATTCCTCTAGGATCATCTACTACATTCTTAAATACCGCAAATTCAGTATTCTTGAATAAATCTGTAATATCTTGAATTTCATTACCGAAACGAATATCTGGTTTATCAGAACCATAACGTTTCATACATTCTTCCCAAGGTAATCTTACGAAATGATCTTCTAAATCATAGTTCTTTGTTTCTTTGAAGATATTCTTCATGAGATTTTCTACGATACCAAAAATCGTATCTTCATCGCCAAAACTCATTTCAATATCAATCTGTGTAAATTCCGGTTGTCTATCTGCTCTTAGATCTTCATCTCTAAAGCATCTAGCAATCTGGAAATATTTTTCCATACCACCAATCATACAAAGTTGTTTATAGATTTGTGGAGATTGTGGTAATGCCCAGAAATGACCATTGTATACTCTAGAAGGAACAAGGTAGTCTCTTGCACCTTCTGGTGTACTTTTCGCTAAAATTGGTGTTTCAATTTCAATGAAACCTTCTTCATCTAATACTCTTCTAGCTACCATACAAATCTTATGTCTTAAAACAAGATTCTTTTGAATCGTAGCTCTTCTAAGATCAAGATAACGATATTTTAATCTTGTATCTTCACTAGAAGTAGAATCTTCTGATAGATCAATTGGAAGTGTATCTGCAGTATTTACGATATTGACTTCTTCTGCATGTACTTCAATTTCACCTGTTGGCATTTTAGGATTCGCATCTTTACGTAATTGTACTGTTCCTTTTACTTGTAAAATATATTCATTACGAACATCTTTTACTTTTTCTGCCATTGTTTCATCAAATGTAACTTGCACGATACCACTTCTATCTCTTAAATCGATAAAAGCTAATGATCCAAGATTTCTTCTTTTAGAGACCCATCCAATTAATGTTACTTTCTTACCAGCATCGCTTGCTCGTAATGTTCCATTCTCATGTGTTCTTTCCATTTTATTTTCCTTCCCATTCATTGATTGTTTCAATCAATTTATCACTAGAAATCGTTTGTTGTTCTTCACCACTCTTTTTGACATTGATTGTTCCATTAGCTACTTCATCTTCACCAAGAATCACAATATACTTCGCTTGTTTACGATCTGCGGATTTAAATTGTGCTTTTAGACCTCTTTTCACTAAGTTACCTTCCGCAACATATCCAGCATGTCTTAATTGTTGTGTATATTTCAAAACAGAATCATTCACATCTCCTAAGCCAATAACATATGCATCTAATGGATTTTCTCCACCAAAGTCATGTCCTTCTTCTTTCGCTAGTGAAATCAATCTTTCTAGGCCAATCGCAAACCCAATACCACTCATTTCAGGGCCACCATAATATTCTACAAAGTGATCGTATCTGCCACCCGCAAATATCGTTGCTTGAGAACCAGATTCTGGTCTAGTTGAAACAACTTCAAATACTGTATGTGTGTAATAATCTAGACCTCTTACTAAACGATCATCAATTTCATATGGAATGCCTAAAGTATCTAATGCCTTTAAGACTCTATCAAAATAATCTTTACTTTCTTCATTTAAATAATCTTTTAAAGAAGGTGCAGTTTTCATACATTCTTGATCATGATCAATCTTACAATCCAAAATTCTTAATGGATTTTGTTCAAATCTTCTATGACAATCTGAACATAATTCATCTAAATGTGGTTCAAAATGTTTTTTTAATGCTTCTCTATATGCACTTCTAGATGCATCATCACCTAATGTATTGATCAATACTTTTACAGATGAAATACCCATTCTTTTAACAATGTCATATCCTAATGCAATTGTCTCAGCGTCTAATTCACTAGATTTTGCACCAATATTTTCTACACCAAATTGTGTAAATTGACGTTGTCTTCCTTTTTGTGGTCTTTCATGTCTAAACATCGCTCCCATATAGTAGAAACGAGCAGGCATTTCCATAGAACCATATAGTTTATGTTGATCAAATGCACGAATGACACCAGCTGTTCCTTCTGGTCTCAATGTATAAGAATCATTTCCCATTTGGAATGTATACATTTCTTTATTGACCATATCACTAGAATCATTTTCTCTTTTGAATACATTTGTTGTTTCAAAATATGGTGTTCTGATTTCTTGATAACGATAATGTTTTGTTACATCACGAATCACAGCTTCTACATCATGCCAAGCGTTCATCTCTTCTGGTAAAATGTCATAAGTTCCTCTAGGTGTTTGATAATTCATAACGATCCTCCTTTTCAAATAAAAACGTCCTTCCATAGAAAGGACGCTGTTAGCGCGGTACCACCTTTATTCACATCTAAAAATATAGATGCACACTTCATTACCTTAACGCGGTCAACGGATTACCCTACTATCTTTCAGGCATCTTCTCCAGAGTGTCTTTTCTAATTCATTTCAATCAATGCTTTCACCTAATCATTGTCTCTATAAAAGAATGAAATAGAATTTCTCTTTCTTCGAAATTGCAATAAAATTATAAACGCATTCCTAATTTTTAACAAGATTAATGATAGCCTCTATCTACTTCAACGACAGATTCTACCTTTCTAATATTTGCGATAATCGTATTTAAATGATCAATATCATGAACACGAATCGTTAAATGTAATGTAGAAATCAATAATTCATGATTCACATCCGCATTCAATTTATCAATTGGTGCTTTAAATTGAGAAATAACGGTTAAAACATCTGTCACTAAGAATTGTCTATCTCTAGCGGTAATGACTACTTCTGTTTCATAAGTTCTATCTTTATCACCAGCATCCCACATAACATCAATCAAACGTGCTTTGGTAGATGCGATATTTGGACATACTGTACGATGCACTTTAACACCTTCTCCTTTTGTAATAAAACCTTTGATTTCATCACCATAAACAGGTAAACAACATTGCGCAATACTCATTTTCATAGAGTCAATACCAGGAACTATGATACCTGTTTTTGTATTTGCGTGTCTTGTTGTATCTCGATTTGTGATACGAGAAATAGCTTGTTCTTCGAAGTTCGCAACACGTGCTTTTTGTCTTGTTAGTTTTTCTGTAACGATTGTAGGATTGATAGATTTCACCGCAATCCCATACATAAAATCAATATAATTACCAACTTGAAAATCATGATAGATCGTTTCAAGTTTCTTTTTATCCATGAACTCTTTTGGATCAAAACCACGTCTAGATAATTCTTCTCGCAATAGTTTTTCACCTTGATCAATCATCTCAGAACGTTTTTCTGTTTCTTTCTTTTGTAAGAAATTACGAATCTTATTTCTTGCCTGATTTGTCTTAACAAATTGTAACCAGTCTTCACTTGGTTCTGTTCCTTTTCGTGTTTTGATTTCAATGACATCACCAGTATTTAATTCTGTGTTCAAAGGAACCATCACACCATTTACAACTGCTCCAACGCAAGTATGCCCAACATCTGTATGTACACGATACGCAAAATCAATTGGAGTCGCACCACTAGGTAAGTCAATAACTCTTCCCATAGGTGTCATAACATAAACATTCGCCTCAAAGACATCGTGTTGTAATGTTGCCATATATTCAGAAGCAGATTCATTATCACTTTCTTCTTCAGAATATAACGCAAAGTTTTTAAACCACCCAAGCTTTTCTTCGATTTCTTTTTGTTCTGTTTTGGAATTATAGTTTGTGCCTTCTTTGTATCTCCAATGTGCCGCAACACCATTTTCAGCAATACGATCCATTTCTTCTGTACGAATCTGTACTTCAAAGATCTTCCCATCATCACCAATGATCGTTGTATGCAAAGATTGATACATATTTGGTTTTGGCATTGCGATATAATCTTTTAATCTACCCGGAATTGGTTTGTATTTGGCATGAATATAACCTAATATTTCATAACAATTCAATTCAGACTGTGTAACGATACGAATCGCAAGTAAATCTAATATTTGATCAAAACGTTTATGTTTTTTTACCATTTTATTATAAATGGAATATAAATGTTTACTTCTACCAAAGATTCTAAACTGAAGATGATTTTCTTCTAACATCGCTGTAATATCCGTAATCATATGAGATACTGCAGCGTCTCTTTCTGCTTTTTTTGTTTCTACAAGATGAGCGATATGATGATATTCTTCACGATTAAGATAATAAAAACAAAGATCTTCTAATTCATTTTTAATTGCACTGATACCTAAGCGATGCGCAATAGGTGCATATACATCCAATGTTTCAGCCGCAATGCGTTTTTGGGAAGCTTCTGGTTGATATTCTAGTGTACGCATATTATGTAATCGATCACATAACTTCACTAAAATAACACGGATATCTTTTGCCATAGCAATAAAGATCTTTCTATGATTGGCAGCTTGATATTCAGGATCATCTTTTCCTTTAAAACGTAACGTACCAATCTTTGTGACTGCTTCTACGATATCCGCAATTTCATCATCAAATTCTGCAGCTAATTCATCTCTAGATAAACCACAATCTTCAATCACATCATGTAAAAAACCTGCGGCTACTGTTTTAGGACCACATTTTAATGTCGCTAAAATATAGGCAACATTAATCAAATGAATCAGATAAGGTTCTCCAGAACGACGAAATTGCCCTGCATGTTTTTCACTTGCAAAGTTAGCAGCATGTTCAACAATTTTTAAACTGTCTTCGTTATTAATGTATGTTCGCACTTCTTTTAGCACATCATCAATACCGATATCTTTGTTTTTCTCTTTCATGTTCCCTCCCCTTATCTGATGACAAAAAACCGAAGATCAAATCTTCGATTTTTCTTTCATTTACGCATCAAAAAATCAATTGTCGCTAAGATTCAAAATGCTATAAACATCATAATCTTTTAAACAACCACGACCATCCATACCATTTCCATATAATTCAATGATAAATGCACAGCCAACAACTTCACCACCAAGTTTTTCAACCATGTGTGCACTCGCTAAAGCTGTTCCACCAGTCGCTAATAAATCATCAATAATTAATACTTTATCACCTGGTTGAACTGCATCTTTATGCATACTTACTTCATTGGAACCATATTCCAAATCATATTTTTCACTTACAGTTTCACGAGGTAATTTACCTGGTTTACGAACTGGTACAAATCCAAGTCCTAATTTTGTGGCAACTGGACATCCAAACCAAAAACCTCTAGCTTCTGGTCCTGCAATTTTCGTTGCGCCTACCTTCTTTGCATAATCGCATAAGAGTTCTACAGAATACTGATATGCTTCTGGATTAGTCAAGATTGGTGTAACATCTCTAAACAAAATGCCTTCTTTTGGAAATCCCGGAATAGAAGCAACATAATCTTCTAAATTTAATGCCATATTTCTTTCCTCCATTAAAAAATATAAAGATATTATATCTCACTGTAAAATTTCTTCCACTACCAACTGCAAAGAAATTTTACCTTTATACCGATTTATTTGTAATTTCCCAACAAAACCTACTGGTTTTTCTGGAATTCGAATTGCTTTTCTTTTGTATACAATTGCATTCAGTTCCATAGAATCCGTTTGTAATGCATATCGAATAGACTTTGTTGTTTCTTTACAAGAAAGAATATTCATATCTTGAATAACAAATAATGGCTCTATCATATTTCTAGGATATGGTGATAGCCTAGACAAGTCTGCCACATTATCAAATGTAATATCTTTTGTTTGAATCAGAACTGCTTTCTTTTTGATTTGTGGAATTTCTAAATGTAATTGATGAATCTTTGAATTTACATGTTCCACAAAACACTCATAATCTTCTTCTTTTACAGATATTCCAACTGCTTGTTCATGCCCACCATATGCATATAACTCTTCAAATCCAGAAAAGAATTCAAACATATTAAATCCAGGAACACTTCTACCACTACCTTTTATAATGCCTTCACTTTTTGCCATTACAACAACTGGTTTATGATAGGTATTCGCAAGTCTACCAGCAACCAAACCACAAATACCTTCATGAAATGAATCATGTGAAATGATTTGAATCTTATCATCATTGATCAATGTCTCTGCCAATTGATTTTCTTCATCAGATAATTTTTTTCTTCTTTCATTCAATGCATTTAATTGTGTTGCATAAAAAGATATCACTCTATCATCATTGCTGAGTAAATAAGGCACCAATGTATTTACATTAGATTCATCATCCATTCTACCAATCGCATTTAATTTAGGAACGATTTGAAAGGCAATCGCAGTTTCATCAATTGTTGAACCAGGATACAGTAAAGCATTCAAAGATTTCACTCGATTTTGTTTGATAATCGATAATCCTTTTTTGATGATTTTGCGTGTTTCTTTCCAAGCAAGCATTACATCACCAATGAGTGCCACTGCACATAAGGCAATCAAATCATCATATTGGCTTCCAGTTCCTATCAGATTTCTACTGATTTCTAACGCTACACCAGCACCAGAAAGATAGGCATATTCACTTTCCATATAGTCTGGATGCACAACGATATCTGCTTCGATTTCTTCTTCAATTTGGTGATGATCTGTTACGATAACATACATTCCCAATTCTTTTGCGTGTTTTAAAGCTTCATGCGCTTTGACTCCATTATCAACAGTCATAATAATGGAATAGCCTTTTTGATACGCTAAATCTACTGTTTTACTAGATAATCCATATCCTTCTTTAAAACGATTTGGAATATAATACCCATTTTCAATACCAAAGATATCTAATGTTTTTTTCATGATTGCAGTAGAACAAATTCCATCCGCATCATAATCTCCACCAACAAATACCTTTTCATGGTTTTCTTTTGCGCGTTGCAAACGATCACAAGTTTGAAGAATACAATCTGCATGTGAAGTAGATAAATGATCATCTCCTCTGAATAGATCATAAATAGATTCATCATCCAAATTACTAGCCGCAATCAGTTTTCCACTGAGTTTTCCAACATTCCATTTTTCTACAACACTTGTTTCATCAATATCTATGATTTCATGCATCATGGAATGCTAACTCCTTAAATACGTCGCCTCTTTCCTCAAAGTTTTTAAAATGATCATAACTACTAGCTGCAGGAGAAAGTAAAACCGTATAATCTTTTCTACAGATTTGTTTCGCCAATTCCATTGCTTGTGTTAGATCTTCTACATCATATAAATCATCACGTAAAAGATTCTTATCTTTCATTTCTTCATGAATTCTCTTACCTGTTGCGTACATAAAGATGACCTTGACGTCATTTCTTTCATAAAGATATCTTTCTAAAGATAGATAGTCAATTCCTCGATCCATTCCACCAACAAGAACAACATCAACATTATCAATGGATTGTAATGCTTGTATGCAAGCTTGTCCTATTGTTGAAATAGAATCATTAACATAATGAATGTCATCTTTCACTCCTAAATATTCTAAACGATGATGTAAAGGATGAAATTTCTTACATGCATCTAATACTTGTTGTTCACTGATTCCTAAAGCATTCGCAATATACCAAGCAACCGCTAAATTCTGATAGTTGTGTTCTCCTTTTAAAGAACAATCATGAATAGATAATGTTTTATTTGGAATAGAAATATCTGTACCATGCGCATAAATATCTTTTCCAATTAATACTGGTTGAACAGGTGCCTCTTTTAAATAACCATATGTATCTAACATTTCATGCATGATGGCAATATCACCTTCTTGCATATATTTAATATTATTAAACTTTGCGTCACCATATTTTTTGAACGAACCATAATGATCTAAATGTTCTTCAAATAAATTCAAATATACACCAATATGTGGTGAAGTATGACAATACTCTAATTGATGACATGATATTTCAAATGCCGCATACGCTCCATTTTCCATATCATCAATTGCATCAAAACAAGCAACACCAATATTTCCTACCAGTACTGTTTTATATTTTTCACTTAATAAAGCATACACTAAAGAAGTCGTTGTAGATTTTCCTTTTGTACCTGTAATACCAATTGTTTGATTTCGATAATGTTTTAAAAACAATTGTGCTTCTCCAGATATATTGTCAGTTGATTGATTTTCTTTTAAAACAATGCCTGGAGCTTTCATTACAAGATCATACTTTGAAAAATCACAATCTTTATCATTTAAACAAATTGTATTTGTTGTAGATGTTTTCGCAACTTCTAATCCTTTCCCACCATCCGCAATCGTTAATTCCATCTCCGGAAACAACTTACGAATAAAAGCATATGTAGATTTCCCTTCAATTCCATATCCCCAAATACAAATCTTTTTACCATCAAATTCTTTTTTCCAACTTTCGTACATTAGAATTCACGCAGCTTTCTTTTTACTAGTTCTTTATATTGTTCTGGAAGATGATTTTCTTCATTAAACGATAACATATTCACGGTCTTATCTTGATAGACTTCATAATACTTTGTTGTTTTGTAATAAGAATATAACAAAGGTAATGGTTTTTGATTTTGTTCGTGATGACGAATGGACATACATACCGCAATATTGACTTCATCTCTTGTACCAACACATTCAAATGGTTTGTCATCTAATATTCCAGTTAATTGTTCAAATAACTCTTTCATAGATTCATCATTCAACATATCTGTACCAAAGATATCTACGATTTTAGAATCATCTAAATACGCACTTAAAATACAACATACAAATAAACATTTCGCACAATGTCCACACCACTCCCCTGTTTTAGAACCAACATTACAACTTCTAAAAACAGGTAAATAATCATCTAATCTAGAAAATAATCCCGCAATTTGTAATTCAGATAATGGTCTTAATAATGAAAAATATTGAATTTCATCTGTTAAATATCTTTTTGTGTAATCTTGAAAGTCTTTTTCAAATTCAAATGTTTTAGAATATTGATGATTCACTGTACTTCCCTTGATTGTAGATTCATTCGCACTCGATTCATTGGATAAAGTAATATACTTTCTTTCATAAATCAAAGCAGTCAAATAGGAAGCAAACGCAGCCATCGCACTAAAAGGTGTATGACCATTCAAGTAACCTTGTTTATTTAACTCTAACATTCTAGGATCTAAAGTTCTTCGATTGATAATTAAATCTTTTCCTTCTGTATATCCTGCAGCGTGTGCTGAATTAACTGCAGAAATCACAGGATTAATGATAAAAGCACAGTTATCTTCTTTATACGCAGATAATAAATCTAATGAAACAAAACTGTCTTTTCCTCCACCAACAGGAATCAAGTTTCCTTTCACAGTTGCTTGATATTCTTCACCTTCCAAATTATTTCCACAAGATGTTAATTCCATAAATCCTTCAGGATCTAACGGAATATGATTGATATAAAAGAATTCACCAAGTCCATGGAAATATAACTTCTTCCACCATTGGATTTGATATTCATCTAAATATGCGCATTCAATGATAACCTTCTTTGGACAAGCAATTTTCCAATAAGAAATCAATTCAACCATTCCTAATGAAAAAGCAGCTTCTTTTACAAGTCTTGTTTGTATATGAGAAGGAATATCTTTTGGTTTTGGAATCGTCATTGTTGGTTCAAATACAGATAATCCTTTTGTTTCAAAATGGTATATAAAACGATATGAATCTTCTAAATCTTCAATATCAAAATCATGAAAATAAAATTCTGTATATTTCTGTCTTAATTCTTCATAGTTCATGTTCATTCTCCAATATATCAATTACTTGTGCTAAATCATCTTTCTGAAATTCAATTGCTTCTAACATTTCTTCATCAGGATGAATCGTATCTTCTATAAAACAAGAATGCATTTCTGCGTTTCTAGCAGCTAGAATTCCCATCTTTGAATCTTCTAACACAAGACAATTCTCTGGTGCAACATCAATTATTTTAGCACCCTTCAAAAAGATTTCAGGATCTGGTTTTCCATGTACAACCATATCTCCACCGATGATTGCATCAAAATACAAAGGAACACTCGATGTATGAATCAATGTTTCTACATAAGCTTTCTTACTAGATGAACAAACAGCACAGGGAATAGAATGTTCTTTCAGATAGTAATTCAATTTAACCAATCCTTTTTTTGTTAGACCATCTGGATAAAAAGATGTCCAAAAATCTAAATCAAATCTTTTTGTTCGAGCGATATCTCTAATATCTTTTAAATGTGGTATTTTCTCATAATAAGGTTGTAATAAATGATCATCTTTGACACCAGTGATTGCCACAAAAACTTCATCAGGAATTTCCACGTCAAACTCTTTTCCTATATTTCTCCACATTTGTTGAGAAACACGTTCTGTATCAAACATCAATCCATCACAATCAAATAAAACACCTTGAATATTCATTTCTTACTCCACAAAAAATAGACAGCACTTAGTGCTGTCTACTATTATACATTAAGCATTGATTCCTTTGAATGTATATTCATCAAGGATTTCTTTCTTTTCCTTCTTTTTCTTTGTCTTTGGTTTGTTTGTTTTATGCTTCATATGTTCTCTGCAGAAGATCCAAACTCTTGGAGCAATGAACAGAGAAGAGAATGTACCAGCAACTAAACCAATCAACATTGCGATATTAAATGTTAAGATAGCATTACTACCCATCGCAAGTAAGAAGATAACTGGGAACAATGTAGTTAAAGAACCATAAATAGACATCTTGATCGTACTATCTAATGATTCATTTACAACTGTACAATATTCTTCGTTAGAAAGCTTACCACGCTTACTAGCCATATTTTCTCTAATTCTATCAAAGACAATAATAGAGTTATTGATAGAATAACCAATGATTGTTAGCAATACAGAAATCAATTCTGTATTTACTTCTAATCTAGCAATCATGAAGAATGCTAATACCATAAATACATCATGGAATAACGCAAATAAACATCCAATCGCATAATCCCATTCAAAACGAATTGTAATATATGCAAGCATTGCGATCCAAGCAACAATTGTTAGGATAACTGCATTTCTAACTAAGTCTTTACCAACAACAGGTGTAACAACATTATCACCTGGTTCTTCACCATAAACTTCTTTTAATTCAGATTTGATTTTTGTTAATTCATCTGTATCAAATGTTTCTGTTGTTGTAGCGTAAACCGAATTATCTCCCGAAGCCTGATATGAGAAATCTGTATAACCTAAAGATTCCATTTCTTTTTGAACATCTTCAACAGTAATCGTATCTTCACTTGTGATTGTTAATTTTGTACCTGAAGCAAAATCAATGCCTAGCTTAACAAAACCATCACCTTTAGCTGTATTAAAGATTCCAAATCCTATCGCAACTACAAAGATTGTTAAAGCTGCACGAATAACAAGTTTTGATTTTCCAACATAATCAATATGATGTGTTCCTGTATAGAACTTAGATTCACCCTTTGATACATCAGGAATTTGATCTTTCTTAACTGCGAACCATTCTGGATGATTATCAGCAATATGAGAATCAATGATCAACTTTAACATTAATCTAGATAAAGCAACATTTAATACCATTGTCATAATAACAGTGATAATCAACATTGTCGCAAATCCCTTAACAGAACCATTACCCCAAACATACATAATCAAAGCAGTAATGAATGTTGTAAATTGAGAGTCAAAGATTGCGGAGAAAGACACTGCTTGTCCTTCTTTTACCGCATTAGGAACACTTCTACCCTTATATAATTCTTGACGAATTCTTTCAAAATCAATGATATTAACATCGACAGTCATACCTACACCAAGAACTAAGGCACCAATACCAGATAGTGTAAATACAGCACCCATTAAGGAATATAGTCCAAATACTGCCCAAATATAACATACGAGCATGATTGCGGATACAATACCTGGAAGTCTATATTTTATAATCATGAATAACATGACTAGCGCAACACCGATTGCTCCAGCTACTGCTGTTTTACTTAAAGCGTCTTGTCCAAATTGTGCAGATACTACGTTACTTGATAATTCTGTCATCTTTACTGGTAAAGATCCTGAATTAATCAAGTTAGCGAGTTCTCTAGCTTCTTCTTCAGTAAAGTTACCAGAAATCTGACAGTCACCTGTAATTTCGGAGCTTACAGTTGCAGCTGAAATATATTTTGGTTCTTCACCCTTATTTGCATTTGCAGCTTCTTCTGTATAAGAATCACCATCTTCATAGTCTAACCAAATGACCATGATATTGCTTCCACTAGATTTTTCGGAAACTGTTTTCGTCATTTCTGCGAATGCATCTTGATCTTTGATTTTTAATGATACAACAGGTTTTCCGTTGCTATCATATGCTAAAGATGCACCACCTTCAGTTAAGATAGATGAATCAGCTAGTTCATTATCATCTACATCTCTAAATGTAAGATTCGCTGTTGTACCAATCATTTCTCTTGCGGAATCTTGATCTGTAACACCAGCTAATTGAACTCTAATTCTATTGTCGCCTTCTACAGAAATACTAGGTTCTGATACACCAAGTACATTGACACGTTTTGAAATAGAATTTACGACTGCATCCATATCAATAGATGAACCTTCATTCAATGGTTCAACTTCATACAAGATTTCAAATCCACCTTTCAAATCAAGTCCAAGATTTAAATTGGATTTGATTGTTTGGAATGTTGTCGCAACTAAGGCAAAAAGAATTGCTACGATTCCAACAAAAATCACAATTTTACTCTTTTTTGTTTTGTTTTTGCTTGCCATTTTAATTTCCTCCAATGAGATCTGCAAACTCACTAAGATCTTTTGAACGACTATTAATGATCGCATCTTTCGCTAAAAATCGAACGATATCTTGTGCTTTTACAGAAAGAATTTGATTGATTGCCCCATGTAAACTTCTAGGATAATCTTTTTTCCAAAGACTAGTTTCTAAATAGTCTTCTAGATTTTCATATCTCAGAGCAGGAATTTCTTTTTTCTTCAACTGTTGTAATTTCAATACCATTACAAGTTGAATATATGTATTATTTACATCAAATACTTCTAAATCCATTCCTTCCTCCGCTGATAACTTACCTATTATATCAAAATATCTTGATAATTCATCCAACGAATAAAAAAAAGTTCTAAAAACTTAGAACTTTAATATAAAGCAACAAATAAGCCAATACATGCGAAGATTGCTTCAACTGCCCAAAACATTCTAACAATATTCACTTCAGGCATTCCTTTGATTCGAAATGCATAATGAATAGGTGTATATGGAAATACTCTTTTATGCACTGTTCTTACAGAAACTTGTTGAATGATTACACATAATGTTTCAATAACAGGAATACCAGCAATCAAAATCAGTGAAAGTTCTGTTTTAGTTACCATCGCAAGTGCTGCAAGTACGCCACCTAACGCTAATGCACCAGTGTCTCCCATAAATACGCGTGCAGGTTTCTTATTGTAATATAAGTAGCCAAGTAAAGCACCTATCAAACATAATACAAACATTAGCACTGTATATTTTTGTTGAACATAGGAAATAATTGCATAAGGAATTAACGCAATGATTGTTACGCCACTACTTAATCCATCCATTCCATCTGTTAGATTCACCGCATTGGAACTACCCGCAAACATGAATAATACGAGTAAGAAATACCACCAACCAAGTGTTACAGTTGTTTTAGAAAATGGCAATGTAATTATCAAATCACCATGACTTCTATAAATGAAGAAAAACGCAACAGCCAAGATTACTTGCATAGTGAATTTTTGTAATGGAGATAAACCATTATTATTTTTCTTTACCGCAATCAAATAATCATCAATAAATCCAATCAAACCATAACCAACAAAAGCTAATATAATGATCCAGATATTAATATCCGTAATTGATTGTGGAAACGCAATCAATGTCACAACCACTGGAACAATGATAAACAATATTCCACCCATAATAGGTGTACCAGCTTTTTTCTTATCATCTTCTAATGCATATTCACTAACAGATTGTTTGAAAGATAATTTTTTTAAATATTCTATAAAATGCGGCATCACTAACATTACGATTATTAGACTGACGCAAAACCCAATCACTAACTTTAATGGCATAAATCCCTCCTTAGCCGTTCGAAAATTATATTACAACCAACTATCCAAATTCAACTTGTATCGTTGTCCCCTTTGTCACTACAGTACCAGGTGCTACAGATTGCGATGTTACGGTACCATCTCCACTTAATTCAAATCCAAAGCCTGTAACTGCCCAAAGAGAAGAAACATCTTTTCTTGTCCATCCAGTTAAATCAGGCATTGTAAAGCTTTCTGTATCGGTTAATAAGAACACTCTTTGTCCACTCACAACAGAACTACCAATCTTCGGAAATTGATCAATCACCGTACTTCCATTTCCTAAAACAACAGTTTCGCATTCTGTAGATGCCAATTTATTATTTGCGTAATCTAATGAATGATTCAATAAATCAGGCATTGTAGATTCTTTGATTGTTTCTTGTGTTGTTTCTTCTGTCGTTGTACTAGTGTTATTATCTGTAAATCCATAAGTTTGAGCCACTTTTCTTAAGAAAGAAGTGACTGCTTCTGTTTGTGCATGTGCATTTGGATTGTAATCCGCCTCAAATGCATAATAAACCAATACTTGTGGATTATCTGCTGGTAAAGCAGCCATCAAAGAAACAATCGTCTTATTACTTGTTTCATACGCATTTCCTTCACTACTTGAATCAGCTACCTGCGTTGTACCAGTTTTAGCGATAATCTTACATTCAGGTATTTGATAGAAGCGTGCTGAACCATCTTCATCATTGGCTACACGATACATGATTGATTGTACTTGTTTTGCGGTAACTGATGTAATTGGATTCCCTACAGTTGTTGTTTCCGCCTTGTAGATGACATTACTACTGTCATAGGAATCCACAATAGAATCTACAAAATATGGTTTTACCATTGTTCCATCTGAGAAGATTGCGGAATATGCTTGAAATAATTGAAGCATTGTAACAGTACTACCCTGACCATAAGATAAAGATAATTTATCAGCTGGCCATGTAAAGTTCAATAAACCACTACTTTCTGGCAATCCATCTGTATTTACGTTAGAAAAGAAACCAAATTTCTTTAAATATTCCAAATGTGTTTCTGGAGTAATGTATTGTGTTTGAATTGTAGCCGCAACTGTATTCAATGAATAAATCAATCCATGATCCAAATCAATTTGTCCATATTTCTTTTTTCTTGCGTTATAAATACAACCATAGTTATCCTCAGAATATGTTTGTACAGGATCATTGTTAGAATCTGATGTAAAACAGAATTCATTACCATCTGCTTGCGCATTTCCATCATAAACACCTTCATTGATTGCCGCAGCCCAAGTAAATGTTTTTAATGTAGAACCAGGTTCATATGGTGTTTGTGCACCAATGTTTGTATAATCCTCAATATTATCTAATGTATTTGGATTATAGGAAGGTGTTTGTCCCCAAGCTATCACTTTTCCTGTTTTAATTTCCATCGCTCCACCCCAAGCTCTTGAAGCGTTGAATGTTTCATTTGTGATTTCAAAAGATTGTTCCAAAGTAGATTGAATACCAGAATCTAATGTTAAATATACATTGTTTCCATTTACCGCAGAAACGACTTCTTCTTTCATACCAGGTAAAACATAACCATCTTTATCTACTTGATATGTCTTAGATCCATCAGTTCCTTTTAAATAAGAATCTAAATATAATTCCAATCCCATTTTACCAACAGTATTTCCGTTTTCATCAGATTGTGCATATCCAATTAAATTTGAAGCAAATACATTATTTGGATACACTCTTTGGATGGAATCTGTAAATTCAATACCTGTTAAGTCTGTTGCCTCAATTTCATCTTTTACACTTTTACTAAGATTTCTTCCACCAAGACCAAGTTCTGTTTGATATTTATCTTGTGATAAATAATCTAGTATTTTTTGTTTATCCATTTTTAAGATAGAAGATAAAACTTCAGCTGTATGCTCTTTATCTTTTACGTAAGCAACATCATCTCCAACAGATGGTCTAGAAGAATCTAAAATACATACAATATTATATGTTTTATTATCTTGGGCAATGATATTCCCATTACGATCTCTAATTTCACCACGTAAAGCTTGTTCTTTTTCTGTAACGATATTTTGATTATCTGCATAAACACTTAAATCAGTTCCTGATAGAAAATGTGTTTTACCTACAGATACTAGAAAAACATTGGTTGAAATGATTATCATTACCCCCAATGTGACAATCAATATATTGCGAACCGCATGATTATTGCGCTTTCTTTTTTTCATAGATATCATTCTCCATCTTGTGAACTATCAGATATTGTTATGATATTGCTTTGATTGCGACTCATCCCATCCCCTGCAGCAATCTCATCAACTCTATCAGATGAAGAAAGTGTTTGTATTTCTACTTTAACAGCATCATTCTGTGTTTCTATTGTAGCAATTTGAGCATCAATTGATTGTTTTTGCGTACTTAATGAATTGTTATAAGAGCGTAAAAATAATGCGCAAAAAAGAGCTAATGCTGTAGACATAAAAAACACTGTCACTGAAAAGCCAACTAAATTGATTCTTCTTTTTTTCTTCACTCTCTTTTTTGCTTCAATCTTCATATCGCTATACCTTTATTCTTTCAATCACACGTAACTTCGCACTATGTGATCTGTTGTTTTCGTTTAGTTCTTCTTGTGTTGCTAATATAGGCTTCCGATTAATTAATTGGAAGGAGGCCTGCTCCATCTGTTCAACCTTCAATGGAATTCTAGGCTCAACAAATGGAGCAGAGGAATAATCTTTAAAAGTATTCTTGACGATGCGATCTTCTAACGAATGGAATGTAATCACTGCACATCTACCATTCAAATCCAATAAATCTAATGCTTCTTCTAAGCCTCTTTGCAAAGCAACCAATTCTCCATTCACTTCAATACGAATTGCTTGGAAAGTTTGTTTTGCGGGATGTCCCTTCTTTCGAAGTTCTTTTGCCGGAAGTGCTGATTTAATCACATCAACAAGTTCAAACGTCGTATGGATTGGTTGAACTGCACGTTTTTTAACAATTGCTTTCGCAATTGACATTGCATATCTCTCTTCACCATACTCCCTCAGGATTCGAATCAATTCTTTTTCACTATATGTGTTTACAACCTTTTCTGCATCTAAATCTTGTTCTTGATTCATACGCATATCAAGTCTTGCATCAAATCGATAAGAAAATCCTCTTTCAGAATCATCAAATTGTGGAGAAGAAACACCCAAGTCCATCATGATTCCATCAACTCTTTCAATGCCGAGTTTGTTTAATTCTTCTTTCATCGAAGAAAAATCAGCATGAATCATCGTTACTTTATCTAAGCATCCTTCTAAATTTGTTTTTGATTCCTTCAACGCTTGTTCATCTTTATCAAAAGCATAAAGATGACCAGTTGTTAATTTCGAGATCAAATATTTTGCATGACCTGCTCTACCAAGTGTTCCATCAACATAGATTCCATCTGGTTTTACATCCAAAGAATCTACTGTTTCATGTAACAAAACTGATACGTGTTTCATTGCAATAAATCCGTCAAGTTTTCCGCAAGATCTTCTAAGTTTCCTGCAGATTCATCATCGTAGGAATCATACTTTTCTTCTGGCCAGATCTCGAAATGGTCAGACACGCCCACAATGACACAGTTCTTTACGATATTCATATCGTTGATTTGAAATTGAGGTAATAAGATTCTTCCTTGGTTATCAATCGTACACTCGTCTGCTTTACCAGTAATGTGTCTAACAAAGGCACGAGATGCAGCATTTGTTTTAGGAAGCTTATTCAATTTCATTACCATCTCACTCCATTTTTCTTCTGAATATGCTGCGAGACAGCCATCCATCCATTCTGTGACATAGACAGATGTAGAAAGTTGGTCACGAAACTTAGCAGGAATGATCAGTCTGTTTTTAGAATCCAGATTGTGTCTGTATTCGCCCATGAACATAACCATCTTTTTCCTCCACTTTCTACCACTTCATGACACTATTC
>CAVKTV010000015.1:0-19621 GCA_963659075.1 Lachnospiraceae bacterium
GTTTAAATTCATCACTCAAATATCCAAGATCTTCAACAATGATATCTACTTTACCATGAATTTCTTCCAACTTTTGAAATGGTTTTAGTCCAGGTCCTTTTACCCAATGACCATCTTCTGCTTTTCCATCTGCAGGTATCGCATAATATGAATGATAACCTTGAAAATGATCAATTCTAATAACATTACAACCTTTTTGTAGGTGCTCTATTCTTTTGATCCACCATGCATAATCATCTTTTTCCATTTGATTCCAATCAAATAATGGATTTCCCCACTTCTGACCATTTGGCATACCACTTACTTCTTTCATTTGATAAGTTGTTGTATCCATACAGAACTGTTCGGGATTGACCCATACATCACTAGAATCCGCTGCGATATAAAAAGGTAGATCACCAATGATTTGGATTCCTTTTTCATTTGCGAATTTCTTCAATGCTTTTAATTGTTGATAGAATAAAAATTGAATACGTACATAAAACATGACAGAATCGTACAAACGATATGCTTCTTCTTGTACTTCATTGGATAAATGATTTCTTAATTCTTGTGGCCATTGAATCCAAGATTGTCCATTACGATCTTGTTTGATTGCCATGAATATCGCATAATCTTTCAACCAACTTTTTTCTTCTTGTATAAAATCAAGATATTCTTTTTGATATTTATTTGAAAGTCTATTACATGCTTTCTTTAAAATAGAATAACGATTTTCATACAACTTTCCATAATCTACATGTGTTGCATCACTGCCCCAATCAAATGATTCTATTTCTTCTATTTCTAACAATCCATCTTCACATAATAGCTCTAAATCAATGAAATATGGATTGCCCGCAAAAGAAGATAATGCTTGATAAGGAGAATTTCCATATCCAGTTGGTCCAAGTGGCAACATTTGCCAATATGTTTGACCAGCTTCTGTTAAAAAATCAATAAATTTGTATGCTTCTTTTCCTAAAGTTCCTATTCCAAATGGTGAAGGAAGAGAAGATACATGCATTAAAACACCTGCACTTCGTTTCATATGATCCCCCTATTTATGATACGGTTCGTGATTTAATATCTTAAATGCACGATATATTTGTTCTAATACAATAATTCTACACAATTGATGCGGAAAAGTATTCACTGAAATCTTCCATCTTTCATTTGCACGTTGTATCAGAGAATCACTTAAACCTAATGATCCACCAATCACAAAATCAATCTTACTTTTTCCACTTGTATGAATCTGATCTATTTTCTTACTTAAGTTTTCTGAATCAATTTCTTTTCCTTTTAGATCCAATAAAATCACATACTCATCATCTTTGATACATTTCAACAATCTTTCCCCTTCAATATTCTTCACACGAATATTATCAGCTTCAGAATTGTTATCCATTGTTTTCTCATCTTTTACTTCAATGATTTCTAACTTTTCATATGGTTGAATTCTTTTACTGTATTCTTCAATTCCATCACGCATCCATTTTTCTTTCATTTTTCCACACGCAATGATACGAATCATTTCAATACCACCTTAGAAGTATTCATTTCACCATTTCTTTCAAAGACAACATCTACTTCTTGTCCACTTTCACTACTATATTGTAATTTCTTAAAATCACTTTCAGAATTCATAGATGAACCATCGATCTTAATGATGCGATCTCCATATTCTAAGATTCCATTCGCACAAGAATTCTCTTTTACATCTGTCACAAATAATCCTGTCGTTGTATCTAATGCATAACCATTTTCATTTTTTTCATAAGATTCCATGTTTTCAAATGAACGAACACAAACATCAAATATACCACGTGTTACAGAACCATTCTTTTTGATTTGTTTATAAACATTTTCTACTTCATCACTAGATATAACATATCCCATATGTGTTGAAGAATCTTCAGGATGATGTGTAATGATACCAACTAAGCTTCCACCTAGATCAACAAGTGCTCCACCATATTGTCTTTCTGATAGATTCATATCCGTTTCTAACATTGAGCACAAATAAGAAGAATCTGAATGCATCAAATAACTTCCCACATCACTACATACCCCAAATGAAATCGTCATATTTCCAATAGAACTATTTCTGCCACTGATTCCAATGACATTTTGACCCTTTTCAACTTCATTATTTTCAAATGTAAAACCATCTACATCAAAATCAACTGAACACTTTAATACACATAAGTCAGTATCAGTATCATATCCTACTACCGTAGCGTCTTTTTTCGCACCAGAATCAAATACGATCGTATTCAATTCATCCTTCACTTCAGACACAGAAACGATATATAAATCATTTCCATCTTTTTCAATGACAACTCCAGAATAATTACCTTTATTTGATTCAACACTTACAATATTCGCTTTTACATTTTCAACAACAGAAGAAATATCATTTGTATCCACTTTATTATGAATGACTACACTTCCATCACTATTGGATGAAGATATTCTATTGAGTTGAATGCTGAGAACTATGTTCCATACCAATAAAACGCTTAACGCTACCAAAATCAGTTTCTTCATCTCGTTCTCCTTTTCGAATCATTTCATATTGCCCTGCAGCACAGATTACCAATTGATCATTTAAATCTTTTTGTTTTAATAAGACTTCACTTGAAACTTCTAATGCTTTTTCTCTTGTATTTGCTTGTTCACTCAAATGTGCAAGAATGATCATCTTTGTATTTTTTGTTACGATTTGTTTTAAGACTTGTGCACAATCTTCATTGTTTAAATGTCCATCATCACCATAGATTCTTTGTTTTAAAAATTGTGGTCTAGATGTATGCATTAACATTTCTACATCATGATTACTTTCTAATATGATCCAATCTGCATCTTTCATCATTGGAATATATCTTTGATTGATATAACCTGTATCTGTAACATACACAAGTTTTTCAATACCATCTTCAATGATATATCCTGTTGTATTCAATGCATCATGACTTAATGCGATTGGTGTAAATATGAGATTATTAATTGTAAATTTCTGTAGTGGTCTAACTTGGAATGTATCAATATCATTGATTTCAATCGGTGAGTAAATATCAATCTCTTTAAAATGACGAATCTGAGATACATGATCGGCATGATCATGTGTAATAACTAATGCATCTAGATCTTCAATCTCAAGATTTAAATCTTTCAAACGACTCATCAAATACTTTTTTGTTGTTCCACAATCAATCATGATATTTGTACCTTGATCTTGTAAAACAAAACTATTTCCTTTAGAACCACTCGCTAATAACGCAAAATCCATCATAAGTGTGGTACCCCATCACAATCTAAGAATTCACAAGCATTATGCCTTTCACCATTCACTTTAAAATACATATGTACATGCGGTCCTGTTGCTTGACCAGTCATGCCAATATGACCAATCACATCACCCTTGGCTACCACCGTACCTTCTGGCAAATCACATGGAACATTCAAATGTCCATAATATGTTTCATATCCATTGTTATGATTGATTACGACATAGTTACCAGAAATGCTGTTGTATCCAATTTCTTCAATCACACCATTATCTGCAGCATATACATCGCCCCAAGAATTATATTGGTCAACAAAGTCTGTTCCTCGATGTCCATAATAACATCCCCACATACAAGTAATACCTGCATTCTCTACAGGATAGCGGAAGGAACCTGTACCAACATCCGGTTGACTTTTTGTACCAACTGCGATGACTTCACTACTTGCTTGTTTGGTTTCAACGGAAGATTCCAATGTACCACTTGTTAATACACCATTGATCCATTTTTCACTATACAATGCATTTCTAGAACCATTAACACCTTCTGTACGAACTTCTGATTCCCCTTGTGTCAATTCTTCATCTTGGATATAAGTCGTATCATAATAGACCGTTTCTTCACGCAATGTTTCTTTATATACAACGACATCAATTGGTGATTCAAAATACGTAATACAAAGTTGTTCCCCTTCTTTTAAGATTTGATCTGTAGAAGAAATCTTATCACGATTGATATTCATGACTTGAGTTGCACTTAAACCATAGTTTTTCGCTCCAACACCTGAAACAGTATCATAAGCTTGTACTGTGTAATATTCTAAATCTGTATTATTTCCATATTCTATGAACTGTAGAACAGATTCTTTTGTTGTACGGATTTCATCTGCAGAGGCATATGCTTTTTCAAAAGTAATTGTTTGTGAAATAGATAAACCAACATCTTTTGATCCATATGTTGTTAATGTTTGTTTTTCAGAAGAACCTTGTGTTAACAATGAAATTGAAGAAGAATCTACAAATAAAGATAAATAATCATTCATTGCATCTTCATATAAACTCTTATTGGAAACATATACTTGTGCTTTCAAAGACCCATTTTCAGATATATTGATAACTGTACAACCTAATGTATATAAATCATTATCATCAAAATACTGTAAGATATCACTTGTTGCATCACTATAAGAATAATAACTTTGTTCATCACTAATATAACAATCTCTACCAATATTCACTTCTGTATCTGGATATTCTTCTTGATACTGTTCTTGATAAACTTGTTTTAAATGTGCATCCAATCCCTTACGATCATTTAAGATTCCAATCAATTGATCTTGATAATACACTTTATGAATCGTAATTGGTGTAGCGTGAATTGAAGTAACAGTTTGCGAAAACATACCAACTTGATTACTTGTTTCTTGACCTACACTCACAAACGTAAATGTATGAAAAAAGATAGGTAGGCCTACTACAATCAAGACACTAATAAATGCACAAATAATAAATGTCATGATTTTTTTCATATTCATACCTCCTATCTCATTTTTTATTCAACAGATGCTAGATCCTGATCATTAGAAATATTGTACAATGCATTTGTAGCCCCTTCAAAGGCAACGACTACTCTACCAGTGGAACCATTTCTATGTTTGGCAATGTTAATTTCTAATCTTTCACTACCTAATTCCTTTGCAGCCTCACGTGCATCTTCTTTATAGTATGCTTCACGATATAACATCAAAACAATATCGGCATCTTGTTCGATGGCACCAGATTCACGTAAGTCAGATAACATAGGATGTTTATCTTCACGTTGTTCAACGGTACGTGATAACTGTGATAAGGCAATGACAGGAACTTTTAATTCACGTGCTAGTGCTTTTAGACTTCTAGAAATATCGGAAACTTCTTGTTGACGATTTTCTCCAGTTCTTTTTCCAGAACCAGTAATTAACTGAATATAGTCAATCAAAACAAGATTCAATCCATGTTCTGCTTGTAATCTTCTACACTTCGAAAAGATTTCTGGAATCTTAATACTAGAAGTATCATCAATATATACTGGAAGTTTTCCTAAATCTGCAGCAGCTTCATTGACTGCATTCCAATCTTCATTCGCTAATCTACCTGTTTTGATTTTATCACCCGCTACATGAGAACGTGCACTCAACAAACGCATACCCAATTGTTCTGCAGGCATTTCTAGTGAAAATATCGCAACAGCTCCACCCGGATTATAATTGGCAACATTCATCGCTAAATTCAACGCAACCGCTGTTTTACCCATCGCAGGACGTGCCGCAAGAATAACTAGATCTCCCTTTTGAAATCCATGTAACGTATGGTCCAACGCAACAAAGCCAGTTTTATAACCTGTAATGTCAGATTTATTTTCAGACATGATCTGTACTTGTTGCATGACCGCATTCATTACATCTGCGGGATTACGAAATTCCGAAGTCTTACGATTTCTAGAAATATCCAAAACACTCTTCTCAGCACCATCTAAATATTCATCAATATCACTAGAATTCTCAAAACCATCTTCAACGATTCTTTCAGCTGCTTCAATCATTTTTCTCGCAACTGCTTTATCACGAATCAAATCTACATAGCTCTTTGTATTATAGGATGTAACTGCCGCATCACTCAATTTTGTAAGATATTCAATTCCACCCGTTTCATTCAAAAGATTCAAATCATTCAATCTTGTAAAAATCGTTGTTAGATCGATTTGTTGACCACTATGATATAGTGCACTCGCTGCCGCAAATATCTTTCGATTCGCTTCTACGAAAAAGTCTTCTTCGCTAAGTCCTTCTTCCATCGCAATACGCGTAGCAGAAGGATAAACAAGCATTGTGCCTAATAAAGATGCTTCTGCTTCAGGTGCAGATGGCAATTGTCTAGGCATTACTTGTCACTCCCAACAAGTTTTACACGAATTGTTCCAATTACATTTTTATGTAATTCAATACGTACATTTGTTACACCTAATGTTTGAATTGGATTTGTATCTAGGATCTTTCTTTTATCAATATGAATACCTTGTTTATTCAATGATTCTGTAATTTGTTTTGTGGAAACAGAGCCAAATACTCTACCAGATTCTCCAGCTTTCACTGTGAAAGTGAGCATCATCTTTTCCATCTTCGCAGCGATTTCTTTCGCTTCTTCTACTCTTTTTTCTTCATCAGCAGCCTCTTGTGCTTTTTGTTCGCCAAGAATTTCTAAAGATCTTTTACTTTCCGCAACTGCTAGACCTCTAGCAATCAAATAATTTCTTCCATATCCATCAGAAACATCTACGATATCTCCTCTTTTACCAACTTTTTTCACATCTTGTTTAAGAATTACTTTCATCGTCATTTTCCTCCATAAAATATTGATCAATTGCTTCTAATAAAGCATTTTTCATATCTCCAACTTTCACTTTTGTTTTTTGTACTGCAGCAGCCGTCATATGACCGCCACCACCCATACTTTCCATAATCAATTGTACATTGATTGAACCATCACTTCTCGCACTGATTCCCGTTTCATTTTCAGAACTATTGGATATCACAAACGCTGCTCGAACACCTTGTAGATCCAATAATGAATCCGCAACTTGTGAAATCAAAGATCGAGATAACACTCTATTTTCAACACTTGCGATAACAACACCATGTTCATATTTTTCTGCATTTGTTGCGACTTCTGTTTTGATTGCGAATTCATCAAATGTATCTTTTAGCCATGCATTTGATTTAGAAATATCAGCACCTAGATCCTTTAATGAAGCTGCAGCTTCATACGTTCTGCTTCCTGTTCTAACTCTCCATCTTTGTGTATCTACAACCATACCAGTCAACATCAATGTCGCAACTGTATCTGAAATATCGATTCTATTAGAAATATATGGAATCATTTCTGTTACAAGTTCACAAGCACTAGATGCACCAGCTTCAATATATACAAGCATTGGTTTAACACCAATTTCTGTTGCACGTCTATGATGATCGATGACAACGATTTTCTTAGCTTGTTCTAAAACTCTAGCACCATTCGATTGTTTGATATTATGATGATCTGTCATAATCACCAATGTTTTATCTTGTAACTGATTCAATGCTTCACTATCTGTAATGAAATTGAATTGTTCTTTTAATTCTTTTTCATTCAATTTTAAAGCCCCGCCTAATTTTTCTTCTATACCCCCAGTTTTGGCAATAATGGATACTGGTTTTCCTAATGCAGTTACGATTCTACTTAATCCAAGTGCAGAACCAATACAGTCAAAATCAGCCATCTTATGTCCACAAATAATGACATTACTACTTTTAGAAATGACATCTCTTAAGGCATGGGACATAACACGTACACGCACTCTACTACGCTTTTCATTTGCTTCAGATGATCCACCATAGAATTTGATATCACCACCAACAGATTGTACCGCTACTTGGTCACCACCTCTTGTTTGTGCTAATTCCATTAAATTCGCAGTCATTTCATCTAAAACATCATATTCACTAGAACCCATCGCAAATACCATGGATAATGTGATAGACACTTCCATTTTCATGGATACTTTTCTAATTTTAGATAGTACCGCAAAGTGATCTTCCACCATAGATTGATAAGACTTTTCATTCAAAATCAATAAATACTTTGAATTATTTAAACGTTTCATCAACACATGATGTGCATTACAATATTCAACCAAAGGAGCTCTTACACTCGCTGATATATTCGTTGCGTCTGCTTCATCTTCATATTGAACACTTTCTTCATAGTTATCAAAGGATGCAAGACCTAACACTAATATTTGATCATTATATTTTTGTTGTAAATCAACAACTTTTGTAATATCTGTAAAAATCAAAACTTGAGAATCTTCTTTTCTTGTAACACGATATGTTTTATCATCCAATGTAACTGAAATATTGTCTGTCTTTCCCGCAATCAAATCATCTGCTTCTGGAATCCATCCAAGTACACGATCACCTACATGTTCAATCGAACGTTGTTTAAATAGTTCACTCATCCAAGTAATGACATAGTGATCATCATACATGACTAAACCAACACCGCCAGCCACAAATGCATCATCTGTAACATCACCTAAAGTCGTTTTAACACGTGTATATCCATTTTTATAAGCCTCATCAAAATCAGATACGATATAGATTGATAAGATTGCTTCAACGATCAATATAATGATCGCTAAAACATTGATTTCTTTTAAAATATAACATGTAATAAATAACGCACACGCTTGTATCACAAGCATTGAATACATGATTTTTCTAATTCTTTCCATCTTTAAACGCATGAGAAATATCTCCTTGTAATAATCTTTGATGTAAATCTGTAGTGATATATAAATATCCAACTACTGCGACTCCCATAGAAAGGAATAATGATAGTAAAAAAGCTACTAAAACGCTCATCCCTTTCATATGAAATTGTAATTTTAAAAATATCATGATCGTAATCATTCCAAATATCACTAAATAGAATGTTAACGCAAGTCCAAATCCTTGTAAAACATACTGTACCATTTCATTTTCAAATTGATGATAAGAAGAATAATAGAAAGCAACTACCCCTAAGATTCCTAAATATCCACTCCACTTTGGAGGATAATAATCTGTAATTGGTGGCATTGGTTCAACATAGATCCTTAATCTTTTTAGCATCAATCTACTTAATACATGTGTAATAAATCCTTCAAAGATTCCATTGAATATCGTAGAAACGATAACGATCGTCTTGATCATAGATGTAATATCTATTGTAGATGTTAAGGTTCTACCAGTTTGATCTAAGAATGTATTTACCAAATTTGAATATTCACTGACTTCTGCTTGTAAGTCATATCCAAAGAAGCTCGCAAATACCAGCATTGATAAAATATCCGCTATCACAGCTAATATCATCGTTCGAATGACTAGCTTTCTACTTGAAACTTTATCATGTAAACCACAACCATAAATGATTCCAATCAGCATTTCACTCACAATATAGAATAATGTTTGTGGCGTCCCTATGATGATCGTCAACAAAATGATTGCGACAAAAAGGACACAACTATCTTTCCATCCATACTTTGTTCCATAGAATACCATTGGTAATGGTAATGCCCATACAAATGTAATTTCTAATAGTCCAGCAGTTTGCCTATTGATCAATAGCAACACTCCTATGATTGCTGCCATCATCGCTCCATCTGTAATCTTTCTAATATCTCTATTCATACTTCTTTATTCCATAACAAAAACATTGCTTACGCAGTTAGAATTATAACATTATTGTAATTAGATTAAAATTATTGCGAATTATATTAAGATTCCATTGAAGTGATCCATTTCGTGTTGAATGATTTCTGCAGTATAGCCTGTATATTTCTTTGTATGTTTCTTAAAATTCATATCTAGATACTGTACTGTAATTTCATGATATCTTTCAGTTTGTCTTGTTCCTTGCAAAGATAAGCAGCCTTCTTCACATGAATACAATCCTTTTTTCTTTGTGATGATAGGATTCACCATCACACAAATCATCTTCCCATCATAAAAAACAATGATTTTCTTTAATGTTCCAATCATATTTGCAGCCATACCAACACATTTATCTTGGTTTGCTTGTAGTGTTTCTATCATATCTTTCATGATTTGTATATCATCTTTTGTCGCATCTACACTTTTTTGTTGTAGGAAAAACACATCTTTTACGATTTCTTTGATCATGAACGCTTCCTCTTTCTAAATGTCCCATCAATCATTAATATGATCTTTCCATAAATGTACATCACGACAACTAATAAAATACATTCTTTGATAACAATGTCATATCCTAATTGTTCTGAATCTAAAAATGCATATGGATATCCAGTATTCGCCAACATCCCACATAAAACAGAAACAATTCCATATAACATAAAAGTAAACATATGCATGACAATAAACTTCTTATTAAAATGTCCTTTATGAGAGACAAGATATTCTAATGTAATTAGAATTGGTAACACACCATGTATCAATGTATATCCATAGCTCAACCATCCTGTACTATTTTTATAGAATGGTTGTAAAAATATCCACGTAAATAAGGCACTAAATGTAATTCCCGTAACAAGAATAAACTTCAACAATGAAAAGAATACTCCATGTTTCCGATTCCATATATAAACACATTCTAAAAGATAATAAATGATCGCAAGCATTGTATAAATGGATAATAAAGACGCAAATCTACTCCAAACAACATCTCCATCTAAAGCACCACTTATGAATACAAGGGATATAACGCTACAAATCACAATCAATAAATCGAATATTTTTTCTAAAAATCTATTTTTCATCTTCATTATTATAAATTATCATTTCACTTATTCAATTCTTTCGTTAAAATGAAATACATATGAATCAAAAAGAATTTATACAAGGTTTTAAAGACGGAATTCCAATTGGTCTAGGATATTTCGCAGTTTCTTTTGCGCTAGGAATCTCTATGAAAAATGCAGGTCTTACATGGATCGATGGTTTTTTTATGTCTTTATTGAATTTAGCCAGTGCTGGTGAATATGCAGGAACACAAGTGATTTTATCTTCTGGAAGTTATTTTCAGATGTTTTTAATGACCGCTATCGCAAATGCACGTTATATGTTGATGAGTTGTTCTTTATCACAAAAATTAGAACCACAAACAAAAACAAAACATAGACTATTAATAGGATACGCTGTTACAGATGAATTATTTGGAATTGCATATTCTAGAGATGGATATTTAAATCCATTCTATTTTTATGGAGGAATGAGTGCCTCTGTATTACCATGGGCAATTGGTACTTCTTTAGGTATTATCATGGGGAATATATTACCTACAACTATCGTTTCTGCTTTATCAGTTGCGTTATATGGAATGTTTTTGGCAATTATTATTCCACCATCTAGAAAGAATCATGTTGTATTCGTACTTGTATTGATTTCATTTATTACAAGTTATTTATGTACGATTATCCCATTTCTTTCTAGCATTTCATCTGGAACAAGAATCATTCTATTAACCATTATCATCGCAAGTATCGCAGCAATCGTAAAACCAATCAAGGAGGAAGAACATGAATCATAGTATTGTTATTTATATTCTAGTTTCATTTCTAACGAGTTATTTGATTCGTGTTTTACCACTCACATTGATTCGTAAGCCAATTACGAACCAATTTATTCGTTCTTTCTTGTATTATGTTCCTTATGTCACTTTAGCACTCATGACGTTTCCTTCAATGATCCAATCAACGACTTCTCAAATCGCTGGTGTATGTGCACTGATTATAGGAATCCTTCTTTCTTGGTTTGATTTAGGATTACCTGTTGTTGCGAGTGTCTGTTGTATTACAGTATTCATTTTAGAAATGTTTATATGAAAAGATGGGCAATACCCATCTCTTTTAGAATCCACCAATTGGAATCGTAGAATCCATTTGTGTAACAACAGCTTTATACTGTTCATAAACTTCTTGATAATTCGATAAATGATCTTCATCCATTTGTGTAAATGGAATAACATCAAAGTTATAACAATTCGCATCAAAATAACAATACATCAAATCTGTTTTCAAATCATCTAAACGAACCTCTACTGTACCATCCGCATATGTTGTTTTATAAATTGTTAGTCCTGCCATCATTTCAATTCTACTTAAATCATATTGTGCAGCTACGATATTCCCCATCGCATAAAAACAAATTGTCTTATGATCATTTAACCACTGTACTGGTTCAATACAATGTGGGTGATTTCCAATAATGATATCTGCACCTGCATCTGCCATTTGTTGCGCTAGACTTGTTTGTTCATCATTTGGTGTTGTTTGATATTCATCACCCCAATGTATCGCAACGATTACGACATCTGCCATCGTCTTCGCTCTA
This sequence comes from Lachnospiraceae bacterium, assembly GCA_963659075.1. Taxonomy (GTDB): domain Bacteria; phylum Bacillota_I; class Bacilli_A; order Erysipelotrichales; family Erysipelotrichaceae; genus Bulleidia. The sequence continues at coordinate 12,199 of CAVKTV010000015.1, forward strand.
GAAATCTTATCCAACAATTCTTGTTCACGACCTGCATAACAAGTTACATAGTATGACTCTTCTGGTTGCAAGCCATTCATATCATGACAATAGGATATAAACGCATACTTGATTTCATTCATTTCACCTACCGGAATTGCATCATAATCTTCTTGTGACAAATAGGTACCATTCATGATGACACCTTCTTTTTGATTCCAATAATTCACTGAATTCGTTAAACCATATGTTCCCATATCCAAACAATGATTGTTTGCGGTAGAAACCAAATTAAATCCAAGATTTGTCATATAATCACCCCAAGATTGTGGGCCATTAAATGTAGGATAGCCATGAATTCCTAGATCATCTCCACCTAATATTGTTTCTTGGTTGTAGTAACGAATATCATAATTCTGTGCAATCGCACCAATACGATCTAATAGCGTGAAATTATATGTACCATCTCCTACAGCCGCATCTCTTTCAATCGTTGTATGTAATAATGCGTCTCCTACCATAAACATAGAAGCACTGGTTGTAATAGGCTGGGCAGTTGGTGTAGGTGTACTAACAACTTCTTCTTTTTGTTCAGGCTCATCATTATTTGTTCCATGGAACAAATAATTCAAACCAAACGCTGTACCTAATGTCGCAACAATAAATAGTGCAAGTAACAAGACTAGCTTTAAAGCCACTCCCTTTTTCAATTTTCTTTTTGCCATAATCATTCCCCTTCAGCACTACTATTTTACTTTAACATATAAAAGTTTTTCAATTTCTTCTTTGACTGTTCGAAAACGATATACAACAACATAATTCCCTTTTTGATTTGTATCAATCATTGAAGGAAGAATCAATTCTCCTTTCATGGAAGAATAAGATTTCACATATGACATTGGATCAAATGATTCTCCACACTCTAAAGTAACAGTATCACTTTTCAACTCTAAATATGGTTTTTGTGTTTCCATTGGAAACAATGTGAATAACAACAAAAAACAAACAAAGACAAATAATGGAATATATCTTTGATAATTCATTTTCACTTTCTTTCCTGCTTCTAATTGCATTCTCATTTGATACATTCTTTCAAAAGATATTTCCGCATTCATATACTTTTTGATTTTCTTATATTCAATTCCATGTTCAAAGCACAATCTCATTTCTCTCATTTGAAGATGATTGTATTCTCTAGAAGCATATAGTTTTATTTCTTTTTCTTTTAATCCATGTTTGATTCCTACCTCTATTTCTTTCTTCTGTAAGAAAGTTAATTCAGATTCAAAACACGCCATAATCATTTTCCTCATAAAAAAGTCCTCATTACTATATTCACAAATTTTCATCAAAATCCTAAAATATTTAGGGAGAATTTTTATGTTAAATGAAATGAGTTTCTTAAAAAATATGGAATATATTCGTGTTGGTGGTTCCAAAGAAGAAGAAAAAGCCGCAAAATATATTCAAAAACAATTAGAAAAATTTGGCTTAAAATCAAAAATCGAAGAATTTTCAGTCCATGATTCTGAAATCACAAAAGCCACTTTAGAAGTAACTTCGCCTTACAAAGAATCGATACCTTGTACAGGTTATATGAATTCTATTTCTACAAATCTAGAAAAAGAACTTTATTATCTCAGAAACAAAAACGATGAAAGAGAATTAAAAAATGTAAAAGATAAAATCGTTCTTTTAGATTCAGGTATGCCATATTGGACATACAAAGATCTATTAGAGAATGGTGCTGCAGGTTTTATCACAACAAATGGTACATTGCATGATGATGATACAGATATTGCTCAAAAAGAGATTCGAGAACCTCTTGAAAAACTAGGAAGATTACCAGGTGTCAATATTCATATCAAAGATGCCTATCAAATGATTACAAACAACACCCAAAAAGTAAAAATCACTTTAAGACAAAAAGATATCAAAGATCATAAATCTAGAAATGTTGTTTGTAAGATCAAAGGAAAAGATGATCAAATCATTGTATTCTCTGCACACTATGATTCTGTTCCTCTATCAAAAGGAATCTATGATAACGCATCTGGTGCACTCACAATATTAAAGATTGCGGAAGCATTTTCTAAACAAACGCCACAACACACATTACTCTTTGTTTGGTGTGGCAGTGAAGAAAGAGGATTATTAGGTTCACAAGCTTTCTGTAAGAAACATAAAAAAGAACTTGATCACTATCGTTTAAACATCAATATTGATATGGTTGGTTCACATTTAGGAGAATTTGATACACGTGTTTCTGCAGAAGATAAATTAGCACATTATATAGATTATTTTTCTAGTGAAGTTGGTTTTGCCAACAAAGTCACAACAGGTGCATACCCAAGTGATTCTACATCTTTCGCAAGTAGTGGAGTTCCTGCATTATCATTCGCTAGAAATACAATGTTAGAACCAATTCATTGTAGATATGATGATATAACAACTATTAGTGAAAAGAACCTAAAAGAAGATATTCAATTTATCATCCATTTCTCACAAAGAATGGCGAATAGTTGCATCATCCCTGTCAAAAAAGAAATTCCTGAAGAAATTCAAAAGAAACTAGACGAATACAATTACAAGAAAAGACCTTGATAACGATTAACATCGTTATCTTTTTTTTTCGCGAAAAAATCTTATTCCGTGGTGAAAGGAGTCATGTATGACAAAAAGCATCACGAAGGACTTGACCGTTCCTGTAGGGAACGGTTTTACAATGCAAGCAGAAGATCTGAATTGTATGAAATCACTGAAAGAAGTCTGCACAGAATTTGGTATCACAAGAAAAACACTTTTCTATTATGACAAGATTGGTTTACTAAAACCTTCTCAAAGAGTGGGTTCACAAAATACCAAATATTATTCTGAAAAGAAATGCAAACAACTAAAAGAAATCATCGCATACAAAGAAGCAGGTGTTCCATTAAAAACGATTAAAAGAAACACCAAATGAAAAGATTCATTTTCTTGAAAAAAATATCAAAACTTTAGAAGCAGAAATTCTTTCACAGAAAACAAAGATCACAAAAACAAAAGAGTTAATTCAAAAACTCAAGGAGAAACAAAAATGAAAACATTCTTACAAGCAAACAAAAAAATATTTACAATCATTGGTTCTATCATTATCGCAGTTGTTTTCCTATGGATTGGTTTAAAGGTTGGAAATACTGCTCCTACCACAGATGGTCAAACAACAAAGCTACGTTTTGAAAATATTGGAGAGCTCGCAACGCAAAGTGCCTATACAACAGAAGTAGAAGTAACTGACGATGATAAAAAGATATTTGGAATTAGTGTTCCATTTACGGAAGCGAAACAAATCTATTCCTACAACGTCAATATCAAAGCAGGATATGATTTCACAAAGATTACTTATGACGTTAATGAGGAAACAAAAGAAATCACAGTTACGTTGCCTGAAGTACAAACATTAAGTACAGAATTAGATACAGATTCATTCAAGATATATCACGAACAAACTTCAGCCTTCACACATATCGATTTAGAAACACAAAATAAAGCAATATCTCAAATGTGTGAACGTGCAGAACAAAGTGCTATTGAAAATGGTTTGTACGAAAATGCAGAAAAGAACGCAGAACTCGTACTAAAAGGATTCTTCTCTTCTGCTTATAATCTAGATGAATATTCATTAACATTTAAAACAAATTGAGTTATCTAAAGGTAGTTAATCTACCTTTTTTCATTGTATAACAATACACATCGGCAAATTTATATCTTTTTTGCCGATGTGTATGTGCTGTTAAAAGAGTACAAAAAAAGTAGCTAAGCTACCTTCTTGTTTCCTCTATAGAATTTTCTTTCTTTCCACATGACTCTAACATCATTTGCTTGGAAAATGATACAAGCTATGATTGCACACATTCCCATCGCACTTGATGTATTCTTTTCAATATCTCCTACCTTTATTGAATGCTCACAATACACTAACATAAAGATACAGAAACATAGAAATACTATTTTTAAAGTAACACATAAAATGTAACTTAACTTTGTCTTGTTCATGTTTATCGATTCCTTCTATAACTGTATTATAACCGGTTATATAAAGGTTATCAACATATTTCTCGAAATTATTTTAAAAATTCAATCTCATTTGATGCCACTCAACATTACCATGCGTAGATTTTTCGGATACTCCTTCATCTTCAAAACCAAATTTTGCGTAATATGAAATCAACTTTTCTTTACAAGTTAATACAAGTCCTTTTCTTCCTTGTTTTCTTGCATCTTCAATTGCGCATTCTATTAGCTTTCCAGCGTGCCCTTGTTTTCTATATTCAGGAATCGTATTTACACCAAATATCATTTGCCAAGCACCATATTCATTATGCATCTCAGCCTTTTCATACATTTCATCTGTTAGATCTGATTCATCTGTAACAAATCCATCTACAAACGCAATTAGCTTTGATTCATCAAACATTAACCAAAAATGATTTCCATAATATTTAACTCTTCCTTCGAATTCTGTTTCTGTTGCGGCTTCAGCAGCTGGAAAGCATTCTGCTTCCACTTCTGCAATCTCTTTAAGATCTTCCATTGTTGCGTGTCTGATGTTCATTTGTTTACTTCCTTTCAAATAATATGCAATATTTTAATTGATAGTAAGCAATTCAACAATAATAATAATTTTCAAAGTACATACAATTATTTGTCTCTTAAATGTATAATAGTGTTCGTTTGAATAGGAGATATTATGATTTTAGATTCCATTGACAAAGAATTGCTTGAATTATCTATACAAGCAGAAAATGAATTAAAAGAAGTATATGAAAGAATTGATGATATTTGTTTATACAACTCAAATAGAATATTATCAGCATTCATTGAAAATAACGTATCATATTCCGATTTTGCGGAGATGAATGGATATGGCGATTACGATGAAGGTAGAAATAAATTAGAGAAAATATTCGCTCGTGTATTAGGATGTGAAGATGCGCTTGTTCGTCCTCAGATCATGAGTGGAACAAATGCTTTGTTTCTAACTTTTTCCGCATTACTAAAGCACGGAGATACAATGATATCTTTAACTGGAACACCTTATGATTCCTTACAAGAAATGATTGGTCTATGTGGTGATTCATCTCAATCTTTAAAAGCACATGGTGTGAAATATGAACAAATCGATTTGATCAACAATGAATTTGATGAAGAAAAGATTGTTTCTAGATTAAAAGAAAACAATGTTAAATTAGTTGAAATACAAAGATCTAGAGGTTATTCATCCAGAAAGTCATTAACAATTGAAAAGATCAAACATGTCATTTCAGCTATTCGTTCTGTCAACCAAGATGTGATTATCATGATAGATAACTGTTATGGTGAACTTGTTGAAAAACAAGAACCTGGACATGTTGGTGCAGATATTATTGTTGGTTCTTTGATGAAAAACTTAGGTGGTGGTATTGCTTCAACTGGTGGATATGTCGCTGGTAAAACAGAGCTCATTGAAATGGTGGCAGATCGTTTAACAGCTCCAGGAATCGGTAAGAATCAAGGTGCAAACTTCAATATGAATAATGCATTCTTTAAAGGTATCTTCATGGCACCAAATGCTGTAAAATGTGCATTAAAAACAGCAGTTTTTTCAAGTTGGATGTTAGAAAAGCTTGGTTATAACAATGTATCTCCAAAATGGAATGAGGAACGTACAGATATCATTCAAACTGTTGAATTAGGATCCAAAGATAAACTTGTGCAATTCGCACAAGGCATCCAAGAATCTTCACCTATTGATTCTTTTGTACGTGTTATGCCTGCACCAATGCCTGGTTATCCATTTGATGAAGTTATGGCATGTGGTAGTTTCACAGAAGGAAGTACGATTGAATTAAGTGCAGATGCACCTGTAATTCCTCCTTATACGTTATATATGCAAGGTGGTTTATCTACAGAATACGGAAAACTATCTATTTTACTCGCACTAACCAAAGCAAAGGAAGTTGATTAACAACTTCCTTTTTGTCCCCCATCGATACGTATGATCGTGTTATTGATATAGTTTGCTTCATCGCTAATTAAAAACTTTACTAAATGTGCTACTTCTTCTGGTTGACCATATCTTTCAACCAGAATTTTTTTACATTCATCTTCTAAGAAAGATGCATCATATCCTTCTAGTTCACTTTCGGTTCCAATAAACCCTGGCGCAATCGCATTTACATGTACATATGGTGCATACTGCATCGCTAAATCATGCGTTAAAGCATTTACTGCTGCCTTACTAACATCATAATCAATACTCATTGGATAATATGTATTCATTCCATTGGTAGAAGAAATATTGATGATTCTTCCATATTCTTGATCCAACATATGTTTATAAACTCTTTTGGAACATTGAAACGCACCAATCAGATTTACATCTAATGTTCTTTTAAAATCTTCACTTGTTTTTAAATGAAATAAATTCGAAAGATCAATTGCGGCATTATTGATCAATATATCAACACCACCCAACTTTTCTTCTATTTCATTCACCATTTCATCTACTGCATTATCATCAGAAACATCTGCTTGTATCGCCAAACAATTCACTCCATATTGATCAATGATATCTTTTTGTAACTGCAATGCTTCTTGTTTAGAATGATGATAATTGATCACAACATCATATTCGTTCTTTGCGAGTTCTTTGATAATTGCTTTACCAATTCCTCTACTAGAACCTGTTACTAATACAACTTTTCTTTTCATACTATCAAAAAAGAGCTTAGAAATTAAGCTCTTGAAGAATACTTTCCATCAGAAGTAGAAACAAGTACCTTTTCCCCTTCTTCAATAAATTGAGGAACTCTTAAAGATAATCCTGTATCTGTTACAGCGTCCTTTGTTTGAGATGATGGAGCACCCTTGATTGCTGGTGTTGTTTCCGCAATTGTTAATTCAACTTTATCAGGAACACCAATCGCTAATACTTGTCCTTCAAAAATTTGTAGGATAACATCCATACCTTCAATCAAGAAATACTTATTCATTCCTACTTGTGCTTCATTTAATTCATGTGTTTCATATGTTTCCATATCCATGAAATAATAAGTGTCACCTGCAGAATAAGAATATTGCGCTGATTTCTTTTCAATCATTGCAGCTTCAAACTTTGTAGATGCGTTAAAGTTTCTTTCTTGTGTAGAACCTGTTTTTAAGTTCTTCATCTTTGTTTTAAGGATAGCTGCACCCTTACCTGGTTTTACATGCATAAAGTCAATAACTTGCCATGGATCACCATCAACCATGACTGTTAAACCTGTTTTAAAATCTCCAGCTTCAATTGCCATATTTTATACCACCTTTTTATAATCGTTAGTATTTTATCAATTAACACTACTTTTCGCAATATCTAAAACAGAGACTTGTCGCCGTTAAGCGATTTTGTCACCCCATTGTTAAGGGAAAATGTCACCCTGTA
>CAVKTV010000016.1:0-14389 GCA_963659075.1 Lachnospiraceae bacterium
CCATTTCCATTGCTTATTATCTATTTTCATTTTGATTTTCCTTTCACATATAAATCCCGATTTATCCCGTGTAAGCATCCTCCGCAGTGTTCTTGAAATTCTGTTTCTCCAGCCACTGCTTTTCCTCTTCACTCTCCGGGATGTCAATTCTTTCTATCTTGAATATGACAGGTCTTGTCCCGTCATTACAGCAGGTAATCATCATGCGCTCGTCATTTGTCCCAGCCGTGCATGATGGAGCCGCCCTGCAAAGCGATATAGACATATCGGCTCACTGCATCCCACGCCTCACCACAAAACTTGCCGTTCATTAGATGATAGAAATCATCCTGCTGCGGTGTCCTCTTTAACAAAAATGTATCTCCTGCCTTAAAGCAGTGACATGGTCCCGACTTTGGATCAGCCAGATATTTTTCCTGCAGTTCCGGGAATACCTTTGTCTCCAGAACTGTTATCCTGCATTCGTGTAGCATAAAATCACTCCTGTTCTTTCTTTACATAATGCAGTTCTATGTCGTATCCCAAGGCATCAAGCCTTTTCTCGCTATTTAATTCTGGACCTTAGACATCAATACTACCGTCTCAACATGAACAGTCTGAGGGAACATATCACATGGTTGTACTTTTTCTAACTTGTAATTGTTTTCCGTTATGATTTTTACATCACGTGCTAATGTAGCTGGATCACAAGAAACATATACTAATCTTTCTGGAGCTATCTTCAATATCGCATCAATTGTATCTTTGGATAATCCTTTTCTTGGAGGATCTACAATCATTGCGTCAATATTGATTTTAGAACGTATTATCATTTGTGCACCTTTTGATGCATCTGCGTTTACAAATTGGATATTATGGACATCATTTGCTTCAGCGTTGATCTTAGCGTCTTTTATCGCATCCGCAACAATTTCAATTCCATATACTTTTTTGGCACGTTTAGCACCGATGATCCCCATTGTTCCTGTTCCACAATATAGATCTAAAAGTGTTTCTTTTCCTGTTAATTGTGCATAATCTAATGCAGTAGAATATAAGACTCTTGTAGCGTATGGATTGATTTGAAAGAATGATCTCGCAGATATTCTAAATTTACATCCTAAAAGTTCTTCTTCAATATATGGCTTACCAGCTAATAGAATTTCTTTTCCATCCAAAATAACATTATCATCTCTTCGATTCACAATACAGGATAATGAAGTAATTTCATATTTACTTTGAATGTCTTTGATTAATGCATCAGAATGTTCAAATGGCCAATTCCTTACAACAAGACAAACCATCACTTCATCACTTACATGTGCGTGTTTAATTAGTACATGTCTTATTTGATTAGAACAATGATATTTATCAAATAGATATCTAAAAGAGTCTGTCAGTTCATTGGATAATTCTGTTTGTACATGACAATTATCATACGCAACAACACGATTTGTATGATTCTGATAAAATCCCATTTCAACTTTTCCTTTGTTGAATTGAATAGGAATTTGTACTTTATTACGATAATTCCAATATGGTTCTTCTTTTAAGATAGGTAATGGATCTATTTCAATGCCTGCATTCTTTCTAAAACAAGCTTTTACTTTTTCCATTTTAAATTCTCTTTGTGCAGCATCATCCATATGTTGTAATTGACATCCACCACATGGTCTAAAAACAGAACATTTTGGTTCAACTCTATGTTCAGACGGTTTTAAAATGCGAACAACTCTTCCATATCCATAGTTGTTCTTCATCTTTGTAATCCCAATTTCAGCTTCTTCACCCACAATCAAACCAGGCACAAATATCACAACACCATCAATGCGTGTAACACCTGCCCCATCATCTGTATATCCTGTACATGTAGCTGTATAAATTTCGTTTTTCTTCATTTCCATAATCATCTTTTTTAAAAGGGACCTTACGTCCCTTATTTTAATTATTCTGCGGATTCTTGTGAAGCTTCTTCACCATCTGTTGGAACATCTTCTCCACCAGAAATTTCTCCACCATTTTCTTGTGCTTCTGCACTTGCACTAGCAGCAGCTTCTCTATCTAAGACATCTTGTCTTAATTGATCCGCTACAGCTTGATCTTTCGCTACAGAAACTGTTTGTTTTTGTGGTTCAGACATATTGGATGTCTTTGTATCAATGACATATACGAAGTTTTCACCTTCTTCGCCTGTTTTTTCAGGCTTTGTATATACATGAATTTCTAAATCATATTGCTTCTTTGTATCTGTCTTTGTGAAATATACAGATGGATCTAATATTGAAGCAACCGTATTATATACTTCATCTGCTTTTGCGTTAGCTGTTTCTTCATTCGCATCATCTGCGATATCAACATATACACGCAAAGTAGCAGTTGTCATTGTAACAAACGCATCATCTTGACCACTCAATCCTTTTACAGCAGTTTCAACTTGATTCATTTGATCTTTAGTAATTGCTGGATCTAGATCACCTTCAAAACGATTTCCAAGAACAGGTGTTCCTGTATCTAAACTAGATGAGAATAAGATCCATCCTAATACAACAAATGGTGCTAAAACTAATATCAAACAAACTGTAAATAAAATCCCAGTCTTATGCGTTTTTTGTTTTTTCTTAAGAGACTTTGCTGATTCTTTTGTTTTCTTTTGTGTCATTTTCTTTCTCCACACTACTATTCTAAACTGTTTGAAAGAATTTGACTACTCATCGATTCTCTTCTGCAGTTCTTCTTTGATCAACTTATTAACAATACTACCATTTGCTTGACCCTTAGATTTCTTCATAACTTGTCCCATCAAGAAACCAAGTGCTTTATTCTTACCATTCTTGAAATCTTCAATTGCTTGTGGATTTTCATCAAGAGCTTCTTTTACCATTGCTTCAATTGCTCCAGTATCACTCATTTGTTTCAATCCCTTCTTTTCTGCAACTACTTCAGGATCTTCACCATGCATCATTTCATCAACAATTTGTTTTGCCTGTGCATTAGAAATCTTACCATCTTCGATCATCTTAACAAGTTTAGCGAGATTTTCAGGTTTCAAATCACAATCTTCAATGACTTTTTCATTTGTATTGAGCCAAGCTGATACTTCTGATAATAACCAGTTACATGCAAGTTTTGCGTTATCTGTATACTTCATAACTTCTTCAAAGTATTCACTCATTTCTTTGTTAGAAATTAATATCGCAATATCATGCGCACTTAAACCATATTCTTTAGAATATCTTTCTTTTCTTGCTTCAGGAAGTTCTGGCATATGTGCTTGAATATCTTCAATCCATTCATCAGATAAACGAATTGGAAAAATATTAGGTTCTGGGAAGAACTTATAATCCACATTACTTTCCTTAGAACGCATCGCAATCGTAGTACCTGTCTTTTCATCAAATCTTCTTGTTTGTTGAATGACTTTTTCACCAGATTCAATCAATTCCTTTTGACGCTTAATTTCATAATCAACTGCTTTCCCAACATGAGAAATAGAGTTGATATTCTTGATTTCACACTTTGTACCTAATACACCACTGCCTTTAGGAGAAATAGAAACGTTTGTATCACAACGCATACTACCTTCTTCCATCTTACAGTCAGATACACCAATGTAATACAATGTCTGTCTTAAAGCTTCTACATATGCTTCAGCTTCTTCACCAGAATGCATATCAGGTTCAGATACGATTTCAATCAAAGGTGTACCAGCACGGTTAAAGTCCAACAAAGAGAACTTTGTTAAGTGGAACTGTTTGGCAGTATCTTCTTCCATGTGAATACGATTGATACGAATCTTTTTCTTACCATTCTTTGTTTCAATTTCTACATAACCATTTCTTCCAATTGGATGAAATTGTTGTGTGATTTGGAATCCTTTAGGTAAATCAGAATAGTAATAATTCTTACGATCAAATTTTACTAATGGGTCAATTGTTAAATGTAATGCAGTACAAGCCATAACTGCTTTTCTAACTGCTTCTTTATTCACTTCTGGCAACGTTCCAGGATGACCTAGATCAATTTCATTAACACAAGTATTTGCCTTACGTCCAAATGAAGTTGGAGCACCAGAGAACATCTTTGTATCTGTTTTTAGCTGACAGTGAATTTCAATACCTATCGTTACGTCGTATTCCATCTTACTTCACCTCCGCTTTCATATCTTTATATCCTGTGATTTCTTCAATAGCCAAACCAATATTAAACATTTCTGTTTCACACCAAGCAGGTGTTGTAATGTTGATTCCAATTGGACAACCTTCTTCAAATCCCATTGGAACAGTCATAGAAGGATAACCAGAGAAGTTACCCATAGCCATATAGTTTTCCGCAATCAAATTTTCATCGGATAATTGATCACTTAATTGATCTTGATCTTCATCTTTATTAATGAATGGTGCGATACCACCACTTGCTGGAGCTACGATTGCATCATACTCTTTAAAGCATTCATTCATCGCATCAACAACAACTCTTCTAACCTTTTGTGCTTTTCTAAAGATTCTTTCTTGATTTTCTTCAAACAAACCGTAAGAACCAATTACAAATCTTCTACGAATCAATGGTCCAAATCCCTTTGTTCTAGAATTTGTCATGATAGCTTCCATATCTTCGCCATCTTCTCTTACACCAAAACGAATACCATCTAAATTAGAATCATTAGATGTTGCTTCACAATTGGCAATAATAAAGTAAGCAGGTAAAATTGCACGCATCATATCATTATCAAAATCATAGACATCAACAATTGCACCCTTTTCTCTTAATTTATCCATCAAATCATTGAAGATCTTAACAGTCTCTGTATTAGAAATATTCTTGATAACATTTCCAATGACCGCAATCTTCTTTCCTTTGATATCACTATTCAATAAAGCACTATAATCAGGAACTTCATTATAAGAAGATGTCATATCTCTTTCATCTCTACCAGCCAATACTTTTAATGTAACTGCAGCATCTTCAATAGAACGTGTGAAATATCCAACATGATCCAAACTAGAAGCATATTGAATGATTCCATAACGAGAAATTCTTCCGTATGTTGGCTTTACCCCAACGATACCGCAGAAACTTGCTGGCTTACGAACAGAGTCACCTGTATCAGAACCAATTGCCATTGGAACTACCCCACTAGCAACTAGTGCTGCCGATCCTCCACTAGATCCACCTGTCATTCTTCTTAAATCCCATGGATTATATGCAGGCCCAGTAAAACATGTTAAGTTTGTTCCACCCATCGCAAGTTCATCCATAGAAGCTTTTGCGATACAAACAGCACCTGCATTTCTTAACTTCGTTACGATTTCAGCATCATAAATAGGAACATAATTACTTAAAATACGTGAACCAGCAGTTGTACGAATCCCTTTTGTATTCACATTATCTTTCAATACAATTGGAACACCTCTAAATGCACCTTCTTCTGGTAAATCTTTTAATTGTTCTGTAGGGTCTACAAATGTAATAACTGCGTTTAATTTATCTTGTAAAGCTTGTGCTTTTTCATAAGCTTCCTTTACACGTTCTTCTACATTTGTTTTATCATTTGCCATTTCTTTAATCATTATTTCACCACCTTAGGAAGCATAAAATGTCCTTCCAACTTCTTTGTGACATTACTCATCGCTTCATCTTGTGTAATCACATTAGATGTCACATCATCTCTCAAGAATGTCGTTGCTTGTTCAAATGGATATACCATTTCTTCAACACCATCTGTATTTACTGCATCTAATAAATGCATCTGTGATTCTAATGTACTAAATTCTTGAACAATACTATCAGCTTCTTCATCTGACAAGTCAAACATCAAATGATGTGCTAATGTTCTAAAATATTCTCTATCCTTTTTTTCTTCCATAATTTATACCTTCTTCAACAAGTAACAATTTTACAGTTTTAAGCGCATATTTTCAACATAAGACACCCATATAATATGGTTACTGTACAGAAAAATTAATATTTGTGTTGTAAAATAGATACATGACAAAAGAACTTGAAATCAAAACAATTGGTTGTCCATTCAGAAAGAAGAATAAATTATGTACATCTGAAATACGTTTGTTTAAACCATTACCTTTAGATGTACAAGAATATCTCGTTAATAATTCTGAACATATTCAATATCCAAAAGGAAAAATATTAGCACATGAAGGTGATCAGATAGACGCTGTCATTATTATTCGTCATGGAAGAATTAAAACATGTAGATATGATGTAAATGGAGATGAATACATCATGGATATATTACATGAAGGACAAGCTATTTGGCATGATATGTTTTTAAATGATTATAAATATCATTATGATATTGTTACATTAACAGATGTCATGATTTGTAAGATCAAACGCTCAGATTTCATGCGCCTTTTAAGCAAATATCCAAATGCCGCAATGTCTTTGATTGCGATGCTTTCTACAGAACTACAAGAAGCCAAAGAAAAAACACAACTTCTTTCTATTCGTCAACCACTCATTCGTTTGGCAGGTTTCTTATTAAATAAAGATAAGACTTGTACAAATCATGAGATCCATATGAAGTTAGATGACATTGCCGCATCTATTGGATTACGTGCTGAAACTGTATCTCGTTGTATTTCTAAGTTAGAAAAAAAGAAATTGATTGCACGTTTAGGACAAGGCAAGTTGAAAGTCATTGAAAGAAATCAATTAATTGATTTATATAATTCAGGTAAAAATCTTTGAAATTTGATTACAATCAAGGAATTACTCTTTTTATAAGAGTAATTTATTTTTAGATAGTGAAAAAACTATCAAGAAAGGAACCATATGACACTCGCAAATGTACATTCGATTGAAACTTTTGGATCTGTTGATGGTCCTGGATTACGCTATATTTTATTTTTAAAAGGTTGTCATTTACGCTGTGCTTTTTGTCATAACGCAGATACTTGGGACACACACTCAGAGGATCAAAGAAGTGTTGAACAAATTCTAGATCACGCTGAAAGATATCGTAGTTATTGGGGAAAAGATGGTGGCATTACAGTCAGTGGTGGTGAACCTCTTCTACAAATAGATTTTTTATTAGAGCTATTTAAAGAAGCAAAGAGAAGAAATATCAATACATGTATTGATACAGCTGGTGAACCATTTACATTAGAAGAAAGTTGGTTTCATAAGTTTGAAGAATTGATGAAATATACAGATATCTTATTAGTTGATATCAAACATATTGATGAAAAGAAGCATATTAAATTAACAGGAAAAACAAACACAAATATCTTACAAATGTTTCAATATCTTTCTCAAATCAATAAACCAATTTGGATTAGACAAGTTTTAGTTCCTGGTTGGACAGATGATATCAATGATTTAAAGAAAACAAGAGAGTTTATTGAAACATTACAAAATGTAAAAAAGATTGAGATTCTTCCATATCACAATATGGGTGCATATAAATGGGAAAAGCTTGGAATGAAATATCCATTAGAGAATGTAGAAGGTCCAAGTAAAGAATCCATTGAAACTGCTGAAAAAGTTTTAAACGGAGAAATTCGTTAAATAGAAAGAAAGGATTATATTATGAAACAAGAATGGAGAAGTTTTAAAGGTGGTCATTGGGTAGATGACATCAACGTACGTGATTTTATTCAAAACAACTATACACAGTACGAAGGTGATGAATCATTCTTAGCTGATGCTACTGAAGCAACAAACACGCTTTGGGACAAAGTACAAGCTTTGCAGAAAGAAGAGCGTGCAAAAGGAGGCGTTTTAGAATGTGAAACTGAAGTTGTTTCCTCTTTAACAGCCTATGGTCCTGGATACATTGATCCAGAAACAAAAGATCTAGAAAAGATCGTTGGTTTACAAACTGATAAACCACTCAAACGTGCATTTATGCCTTATGGTGGTATTAAAATGGCACAACAAGCTGCTGAAACTTATGGTTATAAGATCAATGAAAAGTATGACAAGATCTTCAATGAATATCATAAGACACATAACCAAGCAGTATTTGATGCTTATACACCAGAAATGAAAGCTGCTAGACACTCTCATATCGTTACGGGTCTTCCTGATACTTATGGTAGAGGTAGAATCGTTGGTGACTATAGAAGAGTTGCATTGTATGGTATCGATCGTTTGATTGAAGGAAAACAAAATGACATGGCTTATTGTGGTCATGGTGATATGACAGATGATGTAATTCGTCAAAGAGAAGAAATCGCTGAACAAATTCGTGCATTAAAGGGCATGAAAGAAATGGCTAAGATCTATGGTTATGATATTTCTAAGCCAGCTCAAAATGCTCACGAAGCAATTCAATGGTTATACTTTGGATACTTAGCAGCCATCAAAACACAAAATGGTGCTGCGATGTCTGTTGGTAGAGTTTCTACTTTCTTAGATATCTATATTGAAAGAGATCTTCAAGAAGGAACAATCACTGAAACAGAAGCACAAGAAATGATTGACCACTTAACAATGAAATTCCGTATGGTCAAGTTCGCAAGAATTCCATCCTACAACCAATTATTCTCTGGTGACCCTGTTTGGGCAACTCTAGAAGTTGGTGGTCTAGGACAAG
The DNA here is from genome assembly GCA_963659075.1 of Lachnospiraceae bacterium. Taxonomy (GTDB): domain Bacteria; phylum Bacillota_I; class Bacilli_A; order Erysipelotrichales; family Erysipelotrichaceae; genus Bulleidia. Next base: position 8,537 of record CAVKTV010000016.1, read on the forward strand.
ATGGAAGACACATGGTCACAAAGAACGACTATCGTTTCTTACATACATTAGAAAACATGGGACCATCTCCAGAACCAAACTTAACAGTTTTATATTCTAAGAGATTACCAGATAACTTCCGTACATACGCTGCTAAGATTTCCGTATCTACAAGTAGTATCCAATACGAAAATGATGATGTTATGAGACCAATCTGGGGCGATGATTACAGCATTTGTTGTTGTGTATCCGCTACTGAAACTGGTAAAGAAATGCAGTTCTTCGGTGCTCGTGCAAACTTAGCTAAGTGCTTACTATACGCTATCAATGGTGGTAAGGATGAAAAGTTCTTAGATAAACAAGGCAATCACATGCAAGTAGGTCCAGAACTAGCACCTATCACTTCTGAATACCTTGATTATGATGAAGTAATGCATAAATATGATCTCATGATGGATTGGTTAGCAGGTCTATATGTTAATATCTTAAACCTCATCCAATACATGCATGATAAATACTATTATGAATCTGCTGAAATGGCATTGATTGACACAAATGTAAGAAGAACATTCGCTACTGGTATTGCGGGATTCTCACATGTTGTAGACTCCTTAAGTGCGATCAAGTACGCTAAGGTCAAGACAGTTCGTGATGAATCAGGTTTAGTAACAGATTACATCGTTGAAGGTGATTTCCCACGTTATGGTAACGATGATGAAAGAGCTGATGATATTGCGGTATGGTTACTCAAAGAATTCATGCATAAGATTGAAAAATATCATACATACAGAGATTCTGAACCAACTACATCTATCTTAACAATCACATCTAACGTAGTTTATGGTAAGGCTACAGGTGCATTACCAGATGGTAGAGAAGCATACGCTCCATTCTCACCAGGTGCTAACCCAGCATATGGTGCTGAAAAGAATGGCTTACTAGCATCTCTCAACTCTGTTGCGAAAGTTCCATATGAATATGCATTAGATGGTATCTCTAATACACAAACAATCGCACCAAGTGCTTTAGGTCATACAGATGATGAACGCAAGAAACAATTGGTAAATGTTCTAGATGGATACTTCTCTCAAGGTGCACACCACCTCAATGTCAATGTATTTGGTATTGATAAGTTGAAGGACGCTATGGAACATCCAGAAAAACCAGAATACGCTAACTTTACGATCCGTGTATCTGGATACGCTGTTAAGTTCATTGACCTAACTCGTGAACAACAATTAGACGTTATCGCAAGAAACGCTCACGAAACTCTATAAGAAAATTGAACTAGGGAAAACCTAGTTCTTTTTTATACAAAAAAAGCTTCTGAATTACTCAGAGCTTCTTCTTTTCATGTATGTATTTCATAACATTTGGAACAATGATCATGACATAGATTGCCATACCTGCGTATTCTATGAATTGACCAAATGCACCACCTAAACTTTGTTTGATGATTGGATAGATTACTGTAATCCAAATAAATAAAGGAATTAACGCAAATGCGCCAATGATAAAACGATCTTTCCACTGCATTTGTTCAAAATCAAATCCTTTTCTTTCAAAGAAACGACAAATACTATAAACACTCACAAAACCTAATCCCTGGAAGGAATCAGCTTTCATTTTATTTGGATCAACTAATAAACTTCCATCTTCTAAATACTTTAACGGATAAGATTTCAATTGATAATAGGCACATAAGGCAACACACAATAAAATTCCAACAATCATAACGATTTTATCTCTAGAACTATCTTTATCCGTCCAATCTTCAATCTTATTTGCGATGAATATCATGAGTGCTGTGGATAAGAAACCAACAATAACATCTTGTGGTGTATGAACACCTAAATAGTTTCTCGAAAACATAACCGTCAACATGAAAATCCAGAAAAGAACTGCGATTAGTTTTTTACCATGTTTTTGAAACCATCTTCCTGTATTTCCAAAGATACTTGTAGCCCATGTGCTATGTCCACTTGGAAATGAATAACCTGTAGCGGATACTTTAGAATCACCATATGGTAAGATTCTTTCGTCTCTGATCCATGGTCTATAGACGCAGAAAGTTAATTTTAAAAATCCATTTATGAGTAACCCCAATCCAAATCCAGATAAAATTTTCTTTCCACCTTTTCTATCAAACACCCAATAAATCATACAAATGATTGCGAATGCCCAAAAGCTCACCGCAAATTCACTTGCCCATAAAAGAAATGGAGCTAAAAATGCGCCAACACCATTCCTAAAATTTTGTAATAACAATAAATAATCAATATCCATTCTCATTCCCCAAATCTTTCTATAAATTCATCTTCTGAAATAATTGGAATATTCAAAGACTTTGCCTTTGTATTCTTACTACTTGTACTTGTTACATCATTATTGATCAAATAGTTTGTACTCTTTGAAACAGAACCTGTTACTTTACCACCATGAGCTTCAATGTAAGCTTTTAGTTCATTACGATTCTGATAATGATGGACATCTCCTGTCACAACAAATGTTAATCCTTTACATTTATCATCTACAGCTTCCGTCGCAGTTTTTTGTATCGTTAAATATTGAATCAAATCATTGTAATCTATAACATTTTGTTCATCATGAAACCATCTAACAAATGCTGAACTCTTTTCTGTTCCAATTCCATCAATGATAGAAAAACATGCTTCATCATCTGTAGTAGTTGCTTCTTGAACCAATGATTCAATATCTTTTTCGTTTAATAGTTTTCTTGCGACATCCACACCAACTAGTGGAATATTTAACGCATAAATTAATTTAATATCATCAATTGTTTTAGCTTTTTCAATTGAGGAAACGATATTATCTGCACTCTTATCACCAAATCCATCTAACTGTGCAATTTCATCACGATGTTCTACTAAACGATAAATATCACCATTATTATGGATCCAACCCTCATTAATAAATCTAGAAAGTGTTGCTTCAGAGATACCATCAATATCTGCACCACCTTTGGATACAAATCTTGTGAACTTCTTTAATTTCTTTGCGGCACAATCTGGATTTGTACACTTTAATGTTTTTGTACCAGAATTTTCACTCATATGAATCTTTGTTGGTGATCCACAAACAGGACAAGTTTCTGGTATATGTAGTTGTCCTTCAATCTTTGAAACGTGAATGATCTTAGGAATGATCTTGTTTGCCTTGATAACAGATAAAACTGTTCCTTTATCTCCAATTCCTAATCTTTCACATTCTGAAATATTACAAAGAGATGCTCTTTTTACTGTTGTACCTTCAAGTTCCACGGGTTCAAATACTGCGACTGGTGTAATCGTAGAAGCTGCGCATGACCATTCAATATGATCTAGTTTACTTTCTACAGATTCATCTGCCCATTTAAACGCATATCCAGCTCTAGTTGCGTGATGACCTGTTATCGATCCACCTGCAGCGTAAACAATATCATCATAGGCAATCACTAATCCATCTACAGGATATGGATTCTCATTATCTGTAACCTTCTTTGTCCATTTCTGAATCGTCGTATTAATATTTTCATAAGAAGGAGCTTCTATCATTTCATGATCTACTACCACAAATCCATTTTCTTCTATGAAAGACATTTGTTGTCCCCATGAAGTAAATGTTTGATCTGTATGAACTAAAGTAAATGGAATCCAATGAATCTTTCTTTTCTTGATTTCATCTAAATCTTTGAGTGTTAAAGAACCCGATGCTAGATTTCTTGGATTTGCGTAATCTTCACCAGATTCTAATAAAAATTGATTGAAATCTTCATATGAGATGATTGCTTCACCACGAATCACTAAATGACCTTTTTCTGATATTGTTTTCGGAATTCCAATTAAAGAAGAGGCAACATGTGTAATATTTGTACCAATATGTCCATCTCCACGCGTTACAACTTTTGTTAACTTTCCATGATCATACGTTACGACTAGTGTTAAACCATCTAGTTTCCATGACAACCAAATTGGTTTTCCACTTGCCCATTTTACTAAATCTTCTATTTTTTTTGTTTTCGCTAAAGAAAGTGCTGAAAATTCATGTGCTTCTTTTTCTCCTTGTGTATTATCTGCCGATACACGAATCGTAGGAGAATTTTCTAAGATCGTTCCAGTGATTTCTTCTAATTTTTTGAGTTCGTCAAACTTCGCATCCCATTCATAGTCAGTCAATATTTCTGCTTGTCCATTGTAATAAGCTGCACTTGCCTCATTCAATTGTTCAACAAGCTCTTTCATTCTTTCTAATTCATTCATGTTATTCACCTTTTTTCTTTAAGCCAGGAAATATCGCAATCTTTTTGATTCCGTATGGATAAGAAAACGCAATATCCAACATGTCTCTTTTCGCTTTAATAATGACACCTTCTCCAAACTTAGGATGAATGACAATATCATCTTTCTTGAACTTTGTTTTTGAAGGTTTTGGTTGTTCTACATGGATTGGTGAAGGAATTTCATCTGCTTCATCTTGAAAACTCATAAAATCCGCAAAACTATTTTTAAATGTTTTTGTAGGATTAGAAGAAGTAATCACACCACGTTGATTAAAGCTTCCTGCAGCCTCTGTCATATAGTCTTGATTCATTTCTTTGATAAAGCGACTTGTTCTTCTTTGGCCTTGAATAATAAAGGAGAACCCACCTGCTTCACATACATATAAATGATTCTTCGCACGTGTAAAGGCAACATACGCAAGTCTTCTTTCTTCTTCCATGCCATGTCTAGAGTCATCTACAGAACGTGCATTTGGAAAGATACCTTCGTTTAAATCCGTCACAAATACAGTATCAAATTCTAGTCCCTTTGCGGCATGTACAGTCATTAATTGAACGCACTCTGTAATTTGTCCGTTTTCTCTATCTGTATATAACGCAATGTTTTGTAAATATTCATCTAAATGTAAATCAGGATTGTTATTTGTGAAGTTTTGTAAGTCTTCTTGTAAAGCTTTTAAGTTCAAAAGTCTTTCATCTTTTTTCTCTTCATCTGCTTCACACATTGCCTTGACGCCACTTTCTTCTATGATCTTTTCTAATAGTTTATCTAATGGCATCTCATTGTTTTGTTCGATTTGTTTCCATCTTTCAATCATTGAAACAAATTCTTCAATTGTTTTCTTTGTTTTTCCAGAAAAAATCTCATTCTTTTTTAACACATCATACATCGTTGTATTATTTCTACGTGCTTCTTCAACAATACTATCCATTGTTTTTCCACCAATACCACGCTTTGGTCGATTTAAGATTCTTTCTAAAGCTAGATCATCATTTGTGACAATCATTCTCAAATAACACAATGCATCTTTTACTTCCATTCTTTCATAGAATCGAATACCACCATAAATGATATAAGGAATTCTTAAATCAATCATAGATTTTTCTAGACCTCTAGAAAGATAATTGGAACGATATAAAATAGCGATATCAGAATACTTCTTTCCAGAATTATGAAGTTTTTGAATTTCACCCGCAATCCATGCATCTTCATACTCTTCACTTTCTGCACCAAAATGAATGACCTTATCTTCATTCTTTTTAGATGTAAAAAGTTCTTTCTTTAATCGATTTTGATTGTTTTGAATGACACTATTAGATACACCTAAAATAGCTTCTGTTGAACGATAGTTTTCATTCAACATAATTGTTTTGGCATTAGGAAAATCTTTTTCAAAATGCATAATGATATTTACATTCGCACCACGCCATGTATAGATTGTCTGATCAGGATCACCAACAACATACAAAGAAGTATTCTTTCCAGTTAAAAAGCGAATCAACTTATATTGTAAGTTATCAATATCCTGAAACTCATCTACTAAAACATATTCAAATCTTCTTTGCCATTTTTCTACAATAGAAGGATATTCAGA
>CAVKTV010000016.1:14399-19040 GCA_963659075.1 Lachnospiraceae bacterium
TATTCAGAAAACAAAGTCACTGTTTTTAAAATCAAATCATCAAAGTCTAACGCAAACATTGCCTTTTGACGATTCATGTAATATTCATAGATCTTTGCCTTATCTGTATCATCTGTAAATTTACCAGCCATCTTTTTCGCTGCTTCAACACTGATTTGTGCTGTCTTATTATTTGAAATATATCCAACAACTTCACCTGGTGTTAATTTAGAATCTTTGAGATTCAATTGTTTGATTGCTTCTTTCACAACAGATTTTTGATCATCTGCATCCATGATCGTAAAACTTTTTGGATATCCTAAAACTGAAATATCTTCTCTTAAAATGCGCACACAAAGAGAATGGATCGTAGAGATCCATCTAGGTTCGTTTCCTTCTTCTAACATCTTTGAAAGACGTTCTCTCATTTCATTAGCTGCTTTATTTGTAAAAGTAATTGCTAAGATTTTATAGGGACGTACATCTTCATCTTCAATCAAATGTACGATTCTCATTGTTAAAACTCTAGTTTTTCCAGAACCAGCACCCGCAATGATTCTTAAATATTGATCATCTGATAAAACTGCTTCTTTTTGATTTGTATTTAATAATGTTGTATCAATCATATATTTCTCCAAGTCCAAAATATTATACCAAAGAATTAGATGCGTGATGGTATGTTATAATAGCACCGAGGTAAAAAAGATGATATTAAAAGCTGATCAATGGAAAGATTATTCCTGTTTAGATGCAGGAAATGGTGAAAAATTAGAACAATGGAAAGGGATCGTTTTAAGAAGACCTGATCCTCAAGCAATTTGGCCAATGCATGAAAATAAAGATTGGAAGAAAGCTGACGCTGTTTATCATAGAAGTAATAAAGGTGGAGGACAATGGGAATACAAAAAAAGATTGCCTGAATCTTGGACAATCGACTATCGTAATTTGACATTCAAAGTTTCTCCTACAGGTTTTAAACATACAGGCATCTTCCCAGAACAAGCTGTCAATTGGGATTGGATGCATGATTTGATTGCATCACATAAAGATGAAGAAATTCGTGTATTAAATCTATTTGGATATACAGGTTGTGCCACAATGGCATGTTCTGAAGCGGGAGCGAAAGAAGTCGTTCATGTCGATGCTTCTAAAGGAATGGTGCAATGGGCAAAAGAAAATAGAGATCTTTCTCATTTAGAAAGTAATAAGATTCGTTTTATCGTTGACGATTGTTTAAAGTTCGTTGAAAGAGAAAAAAGAAGAGGTCATACGTACCATGGTATTTTAATGGATCCACCAAGTTACGGTAGAGGTCCAAATGGTGAAATGTGGAAGTTTGAAAAAGAAATCACTGGTTTGATCAAAGCTTGTTTAGAAATATTAGATGAAAATGCATTATTCTTTTTGATCAATAGTTATACAACAGGTTTTTCTTCTATTGTGTTAGAAGATTTAATGAAAACAATGATATTACCAGAACATCCAAATGGAACGATTTCTTGTGGAGAAGTCGCAATTCCATTACAAAATAGAGATTTATTATTACCTTGTGGAATATACGGAAGATGGGAAAGACAATGATCAATGTTCTTTATGAAGATAATCATATTCTTTGTGTAGAAAAACCAGTGAATGTTCCTGTACAAGAAGATGATAGTCATGATCTAGATCTATTAACGATGTGTAAAAACTATCTCAAAGAGAAATACAACAAACCTGGAAATGTTTACCTTGGTCTTGTACATCGCTTGGATCGTCCAGTTGGTGGAGTCATGATATTCGCAAAAACTTCTAAAGCCGCTTCTCGTTTAAGTGATGCGGTTCGTACACGCACGATTCAAAAAGAATATCTAGCGATATTAGATGGTGTAACAAGTGGAACTCACACATTAACAGATTATTTAAAGAAAGACACGAAAAAGAATCGTGTATTTGTCACAAATGAAAAAGAAGGAAAGAAATCTGTTTTAGATTATGACGTTTTAGATCAAAAAGGCAACAAAACACTCGTTCATATTCTTTTACATACAGGAAGATCCCATCAAATTCGTGTACAGTTTTCTAGTAGAAATCTACCACTTGTATATGATCAAAGATATAATCCACATACTACAAAAGGCCAAATCGCCTTGTATGCATATCGTTTAACATTTATACATCCTGTCAAAAAAGAAGAAATGTGTATTACATGTTTTCCACCAAACAAGGATCCTTGGAATCTATTTGAGGTAAAAAAATGCCTAAGCAAGTAAAGAAAAGAAAAAGACATATTCGTAAAAGTTTGATTGTTGTTCTTGTGATTGCCATAGTAGCAGTCTTTTCAGCGTGGTATATTCCAAAATACATTGAAGATAAAAATCTCAAAAAATTAGGTTATTCTTCTGAAACGATAGAAATCATCAAAGAAAAGAATCTAACTAATACAATTCTAAGTAACAATTACTATTCCAAATATCTAGAACAATCCATTCAAGATAATACATTGAATCAGTCTTATATTTCTTTATATGCCGCAATTACTACAGATAGAACTTTAACGGATACAGATCTTCTTTTATACAATAGATTAATAGATAAAGGATATGAAGATGATCAACTACAAAATCTATTTAACAATTTATCCTTCTATGAACTAACACCATTATTAGTATTTGATTATCAATGGGACGAAAATCCATATATTGAAGATTGTCAAAATCATAGAGATACAAATTCAGAATCATCATTTTCATTATCAGATTCTTATTATCAACTCTATAAATTACAAAAAGAAATCACAGATCCAACAAATATCAATACACTTGTGAACAGCACATATGGTTTAACATCAGATTATGTTCCAAATAATCTAACAGATGTAAATACACAATACGCTGTAAATGGAGTGCAATTAGTCAGTGAAGTTCAACAAGCATTTATAGATTTATCAATGAGTGGTATGCAGGAAGGACATTACTTCTTCGCTACGACTGGCTATAACAGTTACCAAGCACAAGAAAGTGCATATAACAGTTTACTTTCTAGAATGAGTGAATCAGAAGCAGACCAAGTCGGTATTCGTGCAGGTCATTCTGAACATCAATTAGGTCTTGCGGTAAACGTTGCCGCAACTTATGAAACTTCTGTATCCTTTGATCAAACACAAACATATCAATGGCTATTAGAACATTGTAATGAATATGGATTTATTCAAAGATATCCAACTTCTAAAACATCTATTACAGGTGTAGAAGGAGAACTTGATCATTTCCGTTACGTTGGAAAAGAACTCGCAGAAAAGATTACAGCTTCTAATCTTACATATGATGAATATTACGCTTTATATCTTGCATCATGGGATGAACAAGATTGTATTCCTTCTCAAAAACTATTAAATAAAATTGAAAATTATCAAGTTGATTAATACCGACGAGTTTCCAATCTATGATCCATTGATTTAGACGAGATTCGTCGGCTTTTATTTAATTAATATAACATCTTTACCTTCAATCTTAAGTAGCTCATCGGTAAAACCACCTGCGCTCGCTAGTAAATATACGACTTGTTGGCCCTCTTTCATAATGAAGCTAGCTTTATATTTTAAATTGTCTAATTCTTTCATTCCTACTTTTTTATTTCGATATTTGCATTCTCCTAAAACTAAATTATTTCCATTGATACCAACGACATCGATTTCACTTTCACACCATTTTCCATTTAGATAAATATTCCCCCACCATTTACCGATATCTATTGGCATAAATTGTAGCTTATTCAAAAGTGCTAGTTGATATAAATTACTTCTAATAATTTCCTCGTAAATAAATCCAAGATACTCGTTATATTGTTCATTCAAAATAAATGACTTTGACTTTTCTTCTAAGCTAACAATCAAAGATATGTTAGGTTCAATGAATGTATATGCAAATCGTAAATATAAATCTGAGATATGATATCTTTTATCTTTTTTATTATTTAGGGGATTATTAACAATCTCGATAATATTTAATTCTTCTAGTTTATTTAAATAAGAATAAATTGCACGATTATCTATCTTAACAAATGAAGCTATATCACTTGCTTTCTTCTCGCTACTACCTAGATATCTTAGAATCACATTATAAGTCGTCGAATCTTTAAATTCTTGATTCAAATAATTACTACTTTCTAAAAATAAACGACCATTACGATTGAAATAAAGAGAACTTATTGCGGATGATAAATTTTTATATTCTTTAAAAAACATAACATATTGTGCTACTCCACCTGTCATAGCGTAAACATCCATCGCATCTTTTTCATTATGAAATATCTCTTTTACTTCATCATAACTAAAAGGCATTAAAGATATAATTTCATCAAATCTTCCATATAGTGGCGAATTACTATCTTCTATTTGTCCTTTCATAAATGATCTGTTCGACCCTAATAGAATAAGTTTTACATTCCCATTTAAGCAATGATCAATTATATATTGAAACTCAATACTGATATCCGAATTTCTCTTCGCTAAAAATGGAAATTCATCAATTACAACTACTTTTTGATCTTTATTAATATAAGTAAAGACATCTTTAAAAGAACTTAAAGAATCTAATATTGAATCATCATTACCTCTTTTGAGTATATTTTTAAAATCACGAAGACTTGTTTCATAATCAAAACTACTAACCTGATAATAGT
>CAVKTV010000017.1:0-18416 GCA_963659075.1 Lachnospiraceae bacterium
ATATTATAGAAATCAAATCGTTGGCTTAAATGCGAAAGATACAAATGGAAATATATTAGGTAAAGTGATTAGTATAGAAGAAACTACTGGTGCACAAAATAACATTCGTATTCAAACAGAAACAAAGGAAGAATTCTTAGTTCCTTATATTCCTGAATTTATTCAATCTGTTGATTTAGATAACCAAACAATTGTGATAGCGATGCAGGAAGGACTTCTATGAAAATTACTGTTTTAACTTTATTTCCAGAAATGTACAATGACTTTCTTTCTACTTCCATTATTGGTAGAGCAGTGAAAAATGGTTTAGTTGAAGTTGAATTTGTTCAGATAAGAGATTTTTCAAAAGATAAATTTAAACATGTTGATGATTCTTCCTTTGGTGGAGGAATGGGTCAAGTGATGCAATGCCAACCTTTATTAGATGCTTTACATTCAGTAGAAACTGAGAATAGTCATTCAATTATGATGTCTCCATTAGGAAAGACATTTACACAACAAAAATCTAGAGAATTCGCAAAGAATGAACATTTAATAATTGTATGTGGTCATTATGAAGGGATTGACGCTAGAGTAAATGAACATATTGATGAACTTGTTTCAATTGGGGATTATGTATTAACGGGTGGAGAAATTGCTTCTATGGTCATCATGGATTCTGTGATTCGTTTATTAGATGGATCTATATCTGAAGGATCAACCGAAGAAGAATCTTTTGAAAATGGACTATTAGAATATCCACAATATACAAAACCTAGAGAATATGAAGGACAATGTGTTCCTGATATTTTATTATCAGGGAATCATGCGAAAATCAAAGAATGGAGAATTGCACAATCATTGATGCTTACAAAACACTATCGTCCAGATTTATATGAAAAGCATGTTTTCTCAAAAGAAGAAGAAAAAATCTTGAAAAAAATAGAAGATGGTAAAATTGATATTGTTCCTTTAAAATAATAATGAGGTATTAAGTTATGCAATATACAGATCGTAAAAAGACACCATTAAAATTTAACTGGGTATTAAAAATTGGTTTACCAATTTCGTTTGTAATCAATGTTTATAATCTTTATGATACGATAAGTTCCTTGTTTTTTTGGAATCAAAGTTCAAGTTTGAATACTGGAATGAATGCGGCAGGATATAGTATGCAGAATATGGGCATCTTTTTCTGGCCTGTCATTATCAATGTAATCTTTATGGTTGTTTATAGTATTCTTTTGTTTTACGCAAGTGTTGGCTTATGGAAGTGGAAAAGCTATGGACCTAAAGCTACTTTTGTATATATGATACTTAGTTTGATACAAAATATTTTCTATATTGTATTGATTCGTATGAATCCAGTCTATATCAACGCAGTAATTGAGTATACTGAAACAAGTTCTGTTTTATCTACAAATACTGTTACGTTGCTTTATACAATGACATTTGTGATTGTGTCCTTGTATTATGCAATTCTTTCTGTTTGTACATTCTTGTATTATAAGAAAAGAAAAGGCTTATTTGATGAGTATTATATTCAACCACAAACAGAAAATGTATATGTTGAACCAACTGTTCAAGAAACAGAAACACAAGTCAATGATGAAGCGGTTGTTCAAGAAACAGAATCAATGGCTGCAGATGAACAACAATCAGCGGTGTCTGATTTTCAACCTTATTACTGTACAGAATGTGGTACTAAGATAACGGATGAAAATACACAATATTGTCCAAATTGTGGAAAGAAGTTAAAATAACAGGAACAAAGGTTCCTGTTTTTATAAGAGGAAATTATGATAGGTTTAGGGACAATTGTAAATTGTATTGCGATTATTGTTGGTGGATTCATTAGATGTACATTTGGAACAGTACTAAAAGAAAATGTACGAGATGGGCTCATGAAAGCGATGGGACTAGCGGTGATGTTTGTTGGGCTCTCAGGAGCTTTAAAAGAAATGCTTGTAATCCAAGAAGGTGTTATTAATACACAAGGTAGTTTGATGATGATTATTTCTTTAGCTGTTGGATGTGTCATAGGTGAATGGATCGACATTGATGAAAAGTTCATCTTTTTTGGTGAATGGTTAAAGAAAATCAGTGGAAATAAAAATGATTCAAAGTTTACGATGGGGTTTGTAACTTCAAGTTTAACTGTTTGTATTGGTGCTATGGCAATCGTTGGAGCGATACAAGATGGTATTTATGGAAATCATGATACGTTATTCTTAAAAGCTATCTTAGACTTTGTGATTGTGATGATTTTAGCTTCTACACTTGGTAAAGGATGTATTTTTTCATCCATATCTGTATTTCTTTTACAGATGAGTGTTACTTTATTATCAAGTCTATTAACAGGTATATTTTCAGAGGCTGCGTTAAGTAATTTATCACTTGTAGGTAATATTTTGATATTTTGTGTTGGTTGTAATTTGATTCACAGCAATACATTTAAAGTGGCGAATTTATTGCCGGCGATATTTATTGCGTTACTATATGGTCTATTTTGAAAGGGAAATTCTATGATTGTAAATTGTGTTTTGGCGGGTTGTGCAGGTGTATTAGGTTGTTTAGTAGGAGGGACGCCAGCATTCATTATGTTGGGATTGGCAGGTATCATTTCTTTTACGATGGCAAGTTGTGGACTTGATAATACTTGGTTTCAAAATAATGTTGTGAATTTGATGTTATTACCTGCAATTATTTTTGATGGTGATGTTGTAGGGGTAGCTTATACTGCGAAAAAACATAAAAATATCAATGGCTATGATACGTGGAGGTCATTAGCGTATACAAATGATTTCATGGTGTTACTTGTTGGATTTATAACGGGTGTACTTTGTTATTTATTTTTTTCACTTGTCTCTTATTTGAATGTGCCATGTGATTGTGGTGCCTTAACTGTACTCAGTGCAGGTATTCTAACAAGATTATTTTTATCGACAGGAGATAAAGTGAAAAAAGATGGTTTAACGATCTTAGAAAAGTTACCAAAAAATGTTTGGATATTTCAAATCTTTTATTCTGCTGCTATTTCATTTGTATTTGCGTATTTTACAGAATTCACTGGAAACTATACGATTGGATTTTATATCTCAGCTTTATCATTGATTTTAATCTTAGTTGACGCAAACTTTCCAATTACACATCATATTACTTTAGTTGTAGGATACACAATGATGATGACACACAATATGATTTTAGCGATTCTTTTTGGAATCTTAGCACAATTGATGTGTTATATATTTACGATTATATTCAATGATAAATGTTCTACACATATTGATCCACCAACAGTTCCAATTTTATTCTTTTCTTTTATTCTATTTACGTTCTTTTGATTTATAATAAATATATCGATTTAGAATTGAGGGATATAATTATGAGATTTGTTGATTTAATTGATAAAAAAGCACATGGAGAGGCTTTGACAACGGATGAAATTCAAACAATGGTAGATGGATTTGTAAAGGGAGATATACCTGATTATCAAATGTCTAGTATGATGATGGCTATCCTACAAAGAGGGATGACTTCCAAAGAAACTGCTGATTTAACAATGAGTATGATGCATTCAGGAGATGTTGTTGATTTGAGTGATCTTCCTGGTATTAAATTGGATAAACATTCTACAGGTGGTGTAGGTGATACGACAACATTGATCGTTGCTCCATTAGTTGCGGCATGTGGTGGAACGGTTGCGAAAATGAGTGGTAGAGGCTTAGGACATACTGGTGGTACATTAGATAAACTTGAATCTATTCCAGGAACATCCATTGAACAATCTTTAGAAGATTTTAAGGAAATCGTACGTGAAAATGGATTAGCAGTCATTGGACAAACAGGAAACTTAGTTCCTGCGGATAAAAAGATGTACGCTTTAAGAGATGTTACGGCTACAGTAGGTTCTGTTCCTTTGATTGCTTCATCGATTATGTCTAAGAAACTCGCTAGTGGATCTGACGCTATCGTATTAGATGTAAAAACAGGAACAGGTGCATTTATGCATACAAAAGAAGATGCATTTGAACTCGCAAAAACAATGGTATCTATTGGCACACATGTTGGAAGAAAAGTCAGAGCTTTGGTGACAGACATGAATCAACCTTTAGGTATGAAGATTGGTAATGCATTAGAAGTACAAGAAGCAGTAGAAGTATTAAGTGGACAAGTTGATGAATCTGATCCATTATTTGAAGTTTGCATGTTGTTAGGTGAAAACATGCTTGTATTAGGAAATCTTGCGGAAGATGAAAAGACTGCTAGAAAGATGTTGATTGAAAAGATCAAAGATGGTAGTGGCTTAAAGAAACTTCAAAACATGATTACGTTACAAGGTGGAGATGCATCTTTCTTAACAGTTGAGAATATGAAAAAACTAGTTGCGGTTAAACAACATATTGATGTAACGAGTGAATCGGATGGCTATATCACAAAGATGGACGCTCAAAAAATTGGTAACGCTGCACAGATGTTAGGTGCAGGCCGTGCAAAAAAAGAAGATGTGATTGATCCTGCAGTAGGCATGGTCATGAAAGTGAGATGTGGTGCATTAGTGCATAAGGGTGATGTATTATGTACACTCTATGTCAATGATGAGAAAAATGTGCCTGAAGTTAAACAAATGATGCTAGAAGCTATCACAATAGAAAATGATCCAAAAGAAATCAATCCAATGATTTATGGCATCGTAACAGAAAAAACGATCTAAATGAAAGGCGTACAATTCGTACGCCTTTAGTCTGTTGTGTAATAAGAACAAATCTTACGAGCTTCTGCTTCATCTAAATACTGCAACATGCCATCCTGATCTCTTTTTACAATGATTGCGACACCAATAGCACTTTTATCACGATTGTTTAGAATGGATAAGGAATCATCATATCTTTCACTACGAATTTCAGCTGTGTTATAAACAATCCGATATTCATTTCCAAGCTCAGGTAAAGATAATTCAATAAGTTCTCTTTTTCCATTATAAGAATCATTTAAACTTTCACGAATCACTTTATTGGTTTGATAAAACAATTCATCCATAAAATACGCAGATGTATGTTTGATATCAATTTCTTTTTTTGAATCATCTTTAAAATACGTTTTCATGATCAATGGTCCTTTAACGATCATTGGTTCATGACTACCATAAAAAGCTACGGTAAATGCGTAGTGATGCGTATAAGTGAAAGGGTAATATAATTTATTCGTTTCCATATTTAGAATATACTCTGAAATACGTTATTTCGCAAGTTAGATGCGCTATAATGATTGTGAGGTATCAACATGGAGATAGAAATCTTACAACTCGCACAAGGGGCAAAACACGCTACAGGTATCACAATCATTATTGATGTATTTCGGGCCTTTTCTTTAGAAGCTTATTTATTTCACAATGGATGTAAAGAAGTATTTGCGGTTTATGATAAAGAAACTGCATATCAATTAAAGAAAGAACATTCAGATTATATTTTGATCGGAGAAAGGCATGGAAAGATACTACTTGGATTTGATTATGGAAATGCACCAAGTGTAATTGAACAGATAGATTTTTCAAATAAAACTGTGATTCATTCTACATCAAATGGAACATTAGGTATTCATAACGCTATCCATGCGGATGATATCTATGTTAGCTCATTTGTAAATGCGAAAGCTACTGTACAAGCAATCCTTAAAAAACAGCCAAAACATATTAGTATCGTATGTATGGGATGGGAAGGCAAAGAAACTGAAGAAGATACACTTTGTGCGTTGTATTTAAAATCTTTATTTGAAAATAAATCAATCTCAAATATCAATCAATTAGTAGAAGATTTGAAGTATACAGAAGGAAAGAAGTTCTTTGATCCTAATCAACAAGAAATCTTCCCTGAAAAAGACTTTTATTTATGCACAAAAATCAATTGTTTTGATTTTGCGATACATACATCGATACAAAATGGATTGGCAATCAATCGAAAGGAAAACATTTCATGAATCAAAGAGAAAAAGAAATGAAAGAATTAGAACAAATAGAAGCTGAAAGAAGAAAAGCTTCACAAGAAGATTTCATTATTTCTATTGTTAAAAAGGTTCTTAATATCATTCGTTGGTTTTTTTCAATTATGTTTTTTCTCGTGAGTTTTTCTTTCTTTGGGGAAGAAGATGCAATCTTAAAAATGTGTATTGGTTTAGTGATTACGGTATTTTTAAATCCTGTTTCATTTAATTATTTGAAGAATTTATTTAGGAAAGAAGGGTAATGGTTATGCATAAAAAATATTTCTTTTTTGATATTGATGGAACATTAACAAATGAGAAAACACATCAAATCGTTCCAAGTGCACTAACAACATTAGAAAAATTAAAAGAAAATGGACATTTTGTGTCTATCGCAACAGGTAGAGCACATTATAAAGCTATTTCTTTTACGAATAAAATCGATATTCATAACATTGTATGTAATGGTGGAGGATGTATTGTAATCAATGATAAAATCAAAGATATACAACCAATTCCTTTACAACAAACAATTCATATTTTAGAAGAAGCAGATAAACAAAAGATTGGATGGTTACTTGCACTGAAAGATGATGATTCTGTAGTGATGCGAGATTATCGTTTTTTAGAACAAGCAGGATTTCGTAAAGAATTAACTTCTTATCAATATGATCCATATTTAGATTATCATCATCTTCCAGCTATTATGAAAATGTATTTGGCATATACACCAGAAATGGAAAAAGATTTGCCATGGATCAATGAGGTGGGCAGACTTAGGATGTTTCCGGAATATGTTATCTATCAATATGATGCGAAAAAGGATGGAATCATTCGTATGATGGATTATTTAAAAGCTCCATTAGAAGATGTTGTTGTATTTGGGGATGATTTAAATGATCTTGTGATGTTTGATCCAATGTGGACATCGATTGCGATGGGAAATGCGAAAGAAGAATTAAAGAAGAAGGCAACTTATGTTACAGATAAGAATGTAGATGATGGAATTGAAAAAGCATGTAAAAAATTTGGCTGGATTTGATTGCATCTATATTTATTCTATGATATTATCTTATGGCGTTTGTAACGCATCACTGTTCCGCTGGCTAATAAGTTAAGAGCTGTTGATCATTCGTTTATAAAGGAGAAAATAAAAATGGATTTAAGTTTAGTTGACAAGATTACTAAGAATCAATTACGTAATGACATTCCTGAATTCAAGTCTGGTGACTCTGTAAAGGTTCATGTACGTATCAAGGAAGGTTCTAAAACACGTATTCAGGTTTTCGAAGGTGTTGTTGTAGATCGTTCTAATGGTGGCATTGGTGCTACATTTACAGTACGTAAGATTTCTTCTGGTATTGGAGTTCAAAGAACATTCCCAGTTCATTCCCCAATCATCGAAAAAATCGAAGTTGTACGTTATGGTAAAGTTAGAAGAGCTAACCTATCTTACCTCAAGGGTAGATCTGCTAAGAACGCACGTATCAAGGAAGATCGTCGATAAGAATCTTAAAAGAGAAAGCTATGGCTTTCTTTTTTTTCTGTTGTATAATAGTGAAGATTATGGAAAATAAAGACGAAAATAAAGTATTAAGTGAAACGCAAGTATTTGAAAGATTAACAAATCCTGAATTAGATACAGAAAAACCAAAAACAGAAATTCCGGAAAGAAAACCTGAAAAGCCAGAAAAAGAACATTCCGCAACAGATGAAGTATTTTCATTTATTAAAGATCTTGTTATTTGTATGGTTGCGGTATTCTTACTGACAAATTATGTTGTTAGACCAGTACAAGTTAAAGGGAATTCAATGTATCCAACATTAAATGATGGAGCTTTAGGGGTATCTAATACTTTAGGATTTCATACATCAGAAATTAAAAGATTTGATATAGTCATTATTTATGTTCCTGAAAAGAATGAATATTTAGTAAAGAGAGTTATTGGATTACCAAACGAAACAGTTTCTTATTCAAATGGACAATTGTATATTAATGGAGAAGCTGTAGAAGAAACATTCTTATCACAAGAATATGTTGAATCCTATGGTTCTGGATGGATGCCAGATATTACAGAAGTGAAACTTGGTGATGATGAATATTATTGCTTAGGAGATAATCGTCCTCATTCTTCTGATTCGAGATACTATGGACCATTCAAAAAAGAAAATATTAAATCTAAAGGTATTTTCATTGCTTGGCCTTTGAGTGAATTTGGTACACAAACATGGTAAAATAAGCTACTGTATAAAAATACAGTAGTTTTTTTGAAGGAGGTTTTATGGTAAAAGTACAATGGTATCCTGGACATATGGAAAAAGCCAAAAGAGGAATGTTAGAAAAATTAAAAGCTGTTGATATGGTAATTGAATTACGTGATGCACGTATGCCTGAGTCCTCTAGAAATCCAATGCTTCTTCAAATGGCAAATCAAAAACCACGTTTAATTGTTTTATCCAAAATGGATCAAGCTGATCCTGTACAAACAGAAAAGTGGTTGAAAAAGTTAAAGAGTGAAAATGTATCATGTATTGCGGTGGATTTGATGAGAGATCCAAACTGTGGAAAGAAAATTATCAAAGAAGCTTTAAATGTGATGCAAGAAAAAAGAGATAAACAACGTGCTAGAGGAATCAATCCTAGAGCGGTACGTGCAATGGCAGCAGGTATTCCAAACGTTGGTAAATCAACGATGATCAATCGTATCGCAGGTAAGAATTCATTGAAAGCAGCTGATAAACCAGGTGTAACACGTTCTCTAACTTGGATCCATGCAGATAAAGAATTAGATCTATTAGATACACCAGGTGTACTATGGCCTAAGTTTGAAGATGAAAAGACTGGGTCTGTTTTAGCTGCATTAGGATCTATCAATGATGATATCTTAGATAAAAAAATGATTGCGATGGATGCAATTCATTGGATACAAGATTTATATCCTGGATTATTAGAAGAATATTATGATAGTGGAGAAGTTAATCCAAATGGCATGTTGAAAGCTATCGCAACAAAACGTCACTTTAAATTATCTGAAGATACATTAGACACAAAGCGAGCTGCAGAAGCTTTTTTAACAGATTTAAGACATGGAAAATATGGAAGATTAACATTGGAGCACGCAGATGAAGAAGATAATGAAAATATGTGAAAATCAATATGAACATTCCTGTTGGGAAATGAATCAATTTGTTGTAGGAATTGATGAAGCAGGTAGAGGACCACTTGCCGGTCCATTATCTGTTGCGGGTGTTGTGTTTCCAATTGGATATGAAAATCCTGATATTTATGATTCTAAAGCATTGAGTGAAAAGAAAAGAGATCAGCTTTTTGAAGTCATCAAAGAAGATGCATTGTGGTTTGAAATCATAGAAGTCAGTGTAGAAGATATTGATCGATATAATATATTAGAAGCAGATCGTAAGGCAATGATGGAAATCGCCATGCATGCGCCAAGTGAAATTGTATTAAGTGATGCGATGAAAATGCCGATTGAGAAAACAGTCATTGATTTGATCAAAGGTGATCAAAAATCTATATCGATTGCGGCAGCTTCTATATTAGCGAAAGTCACAAGAGATCGTATCATGAAAGAATATGATTTGATGTATCCACAATATGGTTTTGCGAAAAATAAAGGATATGGTACGAAACAACATATGCAAGCGATAGATGATTATGGCATTACACCAATTCATCGTAGAAGTTTTGGACCTGTTAGGGTTAGACAACAATCACTATTTTAATCTCCTTTTTGGAGATTTTTTTTGGATTTTGAAATTATTTTGTGAATAGTATCTTAGGGGTATTATGAACCAAAGAGATAAAATGATTCAATTGTCCATTCAAAATCAAGGAGAATGGATCAAAATTACACAAGCAATTCAACAAAATCAACCAATTCATCATCTTCAACAACCACATACATCATGTATCACAATTCTTGATGAAGAATATCCAAATGTGTTAAAACAATTAAGATATCCACCATGGGTATTATTCTATGAAGGTGATATTACATTATTGCGGAAGAAATGCATGACAATTGTTGGTAGTAGAGAATTATCACAATATGGAACCTATTGTACAAATTCTATCGCATCAACATTATCTCAAAGATATGTGATTGTTTCAGGCTTGGCAAAAGGTGCAGATGCATGTGCACATGCGTCTACGATACAATCTTTTGGGAAAACAATTGGTGTAATAGGTTCTGGTTTGAATTATGTGTATCCTAAATGTAATGCATCTTTGTATCAAGAAATGAAAAGAAATCATCTGATTTTAAGTGAGTATCCATTTGATGTTCCCATTCAAAAACATCATTTTGTTTGGAGAAATCGAATCTTGGCTGCATTAGGTGATAAATGTATCGTTACAAGTGCGAAAAAGAGAAGTGGTACGATGTTAACAGTGAATGAAGCAATCGCATTAGGGAAAGAAGTATGGTGTGTTCCTTATGAAATGAATCGAGTAGAAGGAGAAGGCTGTAATCTATTAATTGAACAAGGTGCACAAATCTTGTATGATACAAAACAGTTATATGAGCTATGAAAATAGATATTGAAAACAAAACAATTTTAGGATATTGTTTTTAATGCTTGTTATTATGCGAAATGGAGGTATAGAAATGAAGAATCTAGTAATAGTGGAATCCCCATCAAAATCAAAAACGATTGGAAAATATCTTGGAAAAGACTATACAGTTGTTTCTTCCAAAGGACATATTAGAGATTTAGCGACGAAAGGAAAGGATGGTCTAGGTGTAGATGTAGATCATGACTTTGAAGCAACGTATCAAATCTCAAAAGATAAAAAAGATACTGTAAAAGAATTAAAGAAACTCGCAAGTGAATCTGACTTTGTGTATCTCGCAACCGACCCGGATCGTGAAGGAGAAGCTATCAGTTGGCATTTAACACAAGAATTAGGTTTAGATGAGAATCTTGTTGATCGTGTTACATTCCATGAAATCACAAAGAATGCGGTACAAGAAGCTTTTAAGCAACCACGTACTTTAGATATGAATCTTGTACATTCTCAAGAAACACGTCGTATCTTAGATCGTATCATTGGTTTTAAATTATCTAAGTTATTACATAATAAAATCAAATCTAAATCTGCAGGTCGTGTACAATCTGTTGCGTTAAAGTTGATTGTTGAAAAAGAAAGAGAAATTCAAGCTTTTATTCCAGAAGAATATTGGGAAGTAGAAGCAGCTTTTAAAAAGAAGAATCGTAAATTCAACGCAAAGCTTTCTAAAGTTGATGGTAAAAAAGCAGACTTAAAAAATGAAGCGGATGCCATGCGTGTCATCAATGGTACAAAAGAAGCATTTACAGTTACAAATATTAAGAAATCAAAAGCTTCTAATAAAGCACCATTACCATTTATTACATCTACTTTACAACAAGAAGCATCTACAAAATTAGGCTTTTCTGCTAAACGAACAATGTCTATCGCACAAGGCTTGTATGAAGGTGTAGATATTGGAAATGGTCAAGAAGGTTTGATTACTTACATGCGTACAGACTCTACTAGATTAAGTAATGTATTTATTCAAAGCGCAAGAAATCAAATTGAAACAGAATATGGCAAAGAATATCTAGGATATTATCATGTGAAGAATGATGATGGTGCACAAGATGCCCATGAAGCAATTCGTCCTACGAATATTGCGTATACACCTGATTCTATCAAATCTCATTTAACGAATGACCAATATAAACTTTATAAATTCATATATTGTAGAGCTCTAGCTTCCCAAATGGCCGCAAGTAAATCTGATAAAGTCGCTGTTACTTTATCTCAAAATGAATTTGATTTTGTAGCGAATGGAAGTGTATTGGCTTTTGATGGTTACTTAAAAGTATATGGTGATTATGCATCTAATAAAGATACGATCCTTCCAGAACCATTAGAAGGCGAACAACTCAATGCGGAAAGTGTTACACCAATACAACACTTTACAGAACCTCCAAAGAGATATACAGAAGCTTCTTTGATTAAAAAGTTAGAAGAAGATGGTATTGGTAGACCATCTACATACGCAATGATCATTGATACGATTCAACAAAGGGGATACGTTACATTAGCTCCTGTAAAAGAAAAGAGTCGTACAAAATTCTTTACACCTACAGAACAAGGTATTTTAACAACAGATAAGTTAGACGAATATTTTTCTAGTATTATCAATGTTTCATATACAAGAGATATGGAAAGTGAATTAGATGAAATTGCGGAAGGAAAACGAGAAGAAGTTCCAACATTACGTACATTCTATGATAAGTTCACTCCTTTATTAGATACTGCATATGAAAAGATGGAAAAGATCGCACCAGAAAAAGTAGGTGAAATATGTCCTGAATGTGGTGGAGAACTTGTTTATCGAAATTCACGTTATGGAAAGTTTATTTCTTGTTCGAATTTTCCAACATGTAGATATACACGTTCTTTAGTTACAAAGGTGAAAGAACAACCAGAACCAACTGGTAAGATGTGTCCAGAATGTGGAAAAGAGTTATTGAAGAGAAAATCTAGATTTGGAACATACTTCTTAGGATGTTCAGGATTTCCAAAATGTCATTACATGGAAAATCTAGATGGAGAAAAAATCGTATCCAAAAAGGATAAAGCTTCTTCTAAGAAAACAACGACAAAGAAAAAGACAACGAAGAAGAAAACAACAACGAAGAAAAAGGTGGCAGAATGAAAAAAGCAATCGTCGTAGGTGCAGGACTAGCAGGATGTGAAGCTGCTTTTCAGCTTTCTAAACGTGGAATTCATGTCAAACTTTATGAAATGAAACCACATAAAAAGTCTGAAGCACATCATATGGATACTTTTGCGGAACTTGTTTGTTCTAATTCATTACGATCTGATGCCTTAACAAATGCAGTTGGTCTATTAAAAGAAGAAATGCGTACGATAGGCTCTTTGATTATGGAAGTTGCGGACGCTACTTCTTTACCAGCTGGTAGTGCACTCGCTGTTGATCGTACTTTGTTTTCTCAAAAAATCACGGAAAGAATACAATCTGATCCAAATATAGAAATCATTGATGAAGAAGTAGATACGATTCCTGATGTACCATGTGTTATCGCAACAGGACCATTATCTTCTCAAGCAATGGTAGATGCGATTGGCACGATCATTGATCATAAATATTGTTATTTCTATGACGCAGCTGCACCTATCATTACATATGAAAGTATTGATATGTCTAAAGCTTATAAGAAAAGTAGATATGACAAAGGTAGTGCAGATTATATCAATTGTCCAATGACAATTGATGAGTTCAATGCATTCTATGATGCATTGATTACTGCAGAAGTAGCTGAAGTACATGGTTTTGAAAATGAAAAAGTATTTGAAGGTTGCATGCCTTTTGAAGTGATGGCGAAAAGAGGTAGAAATACATTGTTATTTGGTCCGATGAAACCAGTTGGTTTAGATACACCAGATGGAAAAAGACCATACGCAGTTGTTCAACTTCGACAAGATAACGCACAAGCTTCTCTTTATAATATCGTTGGTTTTCAAACGCATTTAAAATGGCCTGAACAAAAACGAATCATTCATATGATTCCAGGACTTGAAAACGCAGAAATCGTTCGCTATGGTGTGATGCATCGTAATACATATATTAATTCTCCAATGATATTAGATGAAACTTATGCTTTAAAAGATCGAAAAGATTTGTTCTTTGCGGGACAAATGACTGGTGTAGAAGGTTATATTGAAAGTGCGGCGAGTGGTATGTTAGCAGGTATCAATCTAGCACATGTATTAAATGATGAAGAACCTGTTAAACCTGGTAATGAAACTGTAATTGGTTCTATGTCATATTACATAACACATGCGGATTCTAAAAATTTCCAACCAATGAATGCGAATTTTGGCATCGTTCATTTAAATAGTTGTGTTAAGAAAAAAGATCGTAAGAATGCTTACGCTCCACAATCATTAGAAATTATCAGAAAGTTAAAAGAAGATGGCAGACTTTGAGAAATCCTTAGATTCCTTTTTGGATCATATTGCCTTAAGCAGAACGGGTTCAAAAGATACACAAGATGCATATCGTAGAGATATTGAAAGATTCTTAGAATATTTAAGAGATAACAATATCTCTTCTTTTGAATCTGTGACAAAAGAACAGATTGCGGATTACATCACACAACTTAGAAGTGGAAATCTTACAGGCACGAAATTATCCAATGCATCCTATGCGAGAAATCTATCCTCATTAAAATCATTCTATCGATATTTAAATCGACAAGAAGGGATTGAAAACAATCCAGTGATTCTATTTCATTCTGGAACTACTAAAAGAAAGTTACCTGAATATTTAACGTTTGATCAAATGGAAACATTACTCAATTCCTTTGATTTAACAAATGATGTAGATATTCGAGATCGATGCATGTTAGAAGTTATCTATGCATGTGGTTTACGTGTATCAGAATGTGCTGGTTTAAAACTATTAGATGTTAATATCAAAGAAAGATATTTAAGTGTCTTAGGAAAAGAAAGTAAAGAAAGAATGGTTCCATTCTATCCAAGATGTGCACAGCTATTAGAACACTACATAAAGAATGTAAGACCTATGTTCATGAAGAACAAAGAAGAACATGGTTTTGTATTTGTGAATCAAAAAGGAAAACCAATTTCTTCTAGAACGATTCAAAATGTTTGTGAAAAAGCAGGAATTCGTTCGGGTATTGAGATGCATGTGCATCCACATATGATTCGTCATTCTTTTGCCACACATCTTTTAGATAATGGGACAGATCTTAGAATCGTACAAGAATTACTTGGACATGAAAATCTACAAACGACGCAAATCTATACACATGTAACACAAGATCGATTAACAAAAGTTGTAGAGTTAGCACATCCACATTCTAAAACAAATCAAAAATGAGTCCTTTTATTTTTCTTGTAAGCGTGTACAATATTACTAGAGGTATCGTACATGTCAGTATTTGAAAATGATCAACAATATTTATCTAAAATCAGACGTATGGGCGTAGATGATCCAATGCGTATGATATCTGAAGTACATGAAGCACATTATTTGTTTGAAAGTCATGTTATTTCTGAAGAATGTTATAAGAAAGTAAAAGAAATCGCGCAACAAGCAAATCTTTTTAAGGGGAAAGATAGAGAGTAAAGTTATTCCTATCAATTAAGGTTCCGTTTTGGAATCTTTTTTAATGTTTAAAAATCAAAGCGCTTACATAAAATAAATCTTTTTATGATAAAATGTTTCTATAAGAGGGGTTTATGAATACAGTTGTTTCATTGTTATTATTGATTGTTTGTAGTTCGTTTCGAGATTCGAGTGATTTTAGTGTTGCCTTAACTTTACTGAAAAATTTGAATCGTTTGGATAAAATTAATAAAAATACTTTTTTGGAAGAAGCTGGAGTTTCTAATCATTCTTTAATAAGATTTTGTGATATGCTTGGTTATAATAATTTTTCTAGTTTAAAATTAGCAATCGTTCAAACATGTAATATTCGTAAACAACAAATGAGAGAGCATCATGATAACAAGGATAATCAACGATTATTACAACAAATTTCTTTTTTGGCGAATTCTGATTTTGATGAAAATGAAATTCGAAATACTGTGAGAAATATTAATGAAATAATTTATGAATCAAAAAAGATAATTATTATAGGTGCCGTATATCCTGAAATTTTATGCATGCATTATATGGAAGATATGTTGATGATGGAGAAATTAGTTTATTCAATTCCGTTAAACATGGATATTTATGATAATGATACTGTTGTTATGTTGATATCATTGACAGGAAGAGTTTATATTGAACATTATGATCAAATAAAGTCACTTCCTGATTCTGGTACATCCATAATTGGTATTGGAAATCAAGATACTGTTCCACAAGGAATACAACTGAAAGAATTTTTAGGATTACCATTTTCAGGTGATATTGAAAGTGGCAATGGGGTAATTCCATTAATTATGCAATTTTTAAAATACGATTATTATTGTCGTTTTTCAAAAGTGGGGGGATGACTAAGATGCCTGTCTATGAAAATCTTTGGTCTATCGTTGAAAATACTCCTTTATATTCTGCAGATAGTCGAATTGCCCAGTATATCTTGTTAAATTATGAAAATATTGAACAACATCATTTAGATGATATTGCATATGGTTCTGGGGTAGTGAAAAGTACAGTATCGAAGTTTTTTAAAGAGTTGAGTGAAGAAGGAACTTATGCTTCATTTCTTGCGGCTATTCAAATGGACAAAAAATACGAAAAGGTTCAAAGAAGGAAAGAAGTTAACTCTTTAGAATCAAAAAAATATGTAAATGAAGAGAATTTAAAGTTTTTAGTGAAATCAATTCAAAGTGCTTCACATGTAATTGTATTTACTAAAAGTCAATATATGAATGAAGTAAGAGAATTTTGTCATCATTTATTAAAGTATTCGATTATCGCAAAGAGTTCTTTGTATTGTTATAAAAGTACTTTGAAGCGTGAATTATTGTCACAAAAAGAAAACGATTGTATTCTTTTCATAGAAATGGATGGATCATTCTATGAATTTGCTCTGAAGCTGGAATCAGAAATGGATTTTTCTAATATTGTACAATTACCAAATTGTAAAAAATATGTTATTAGTAATCAAACACAAAAGTTTAGAAATATAGAGTCTATTGAATTTGACCAATCAAAAAGAAATGATAATCAACATTTCTTGAATTCTGTTTTTTCATCAATATACCATGAAATGGATAGAAAATATTAGTCTTGTTTCCATTTAGGAAACAGAAAACGTTTACAGCAGTTCTGTAGGCACTCTTTTCTTTTATACTTTTTCATATGAAAACGGTTACATTTAATTATAACTTATGCACCTAAGTTATAACGACATGTACATCTGGAATGATGAAAGGGAAAAGGTTATGAAAGCAAATTCGATTTTCGCTAAGGTTTCTGCAATCGCAGTCACTTTAGCAACTCTTGCGGCTAATGTATCACCATTGTTAGCTGAAGGGACAAAAAAAGATCAATCTGTTACTTTCTATGGCACAGTCACTGATGCTGGCCAAGTCGTAGATAAGATGACAATTGATTATGGTGAACTAGATAATACTACAATTGATGCATCTAGCATTGATACAAGTACATTTAAAGTTCATTTTAAATCTACAGCTGATTATGGAGCTAAAAAAGATTCCGAGAATCCTGTATATTCTGAAACGGATTTAACAATCGTAAAAGTTTCAGTCAGTGGAAATGTTGTTACTGTTGATTTTGATCAAACTCAAGCTCCGACTTTAACTTGGTTAGCAGAAGGAAGAAATTATCCTGGTAAATTAGAATTGACAGTCACTCAGGAAAAGGACTTCAATGCCCTAACAACTGATAAACGAGATCAAACGGTAAAGAAAGAGACTTATAACTATACAAATACTGTTTCTTCATATAAAGATTTAAAAGATGAAGAAGTATCAAAATTTACAGGTGTTCAAGCTGATATTAATTATCAAATTCATAAGGGAACTAATAAATCATTGATTGTTTGGTTCCATGGAAATGGTGAGGGAGATTTCCCAACAAAAGCCACTAATAATAACGTCGCTCAAATGCTCGCTAATAGAGGAACTGTAGCTTGGGCTTCAGAAGAAGCACAAGAAGTATTTGGTGATGCTACTGTTATGTCATTCCAAGCTCCAAGTGTTTGGTATACAGCTACAAGAGATAAATATTTAGAACAAGCATATAATGAAATTCAAGCAGTAATTAAAGAACAAGGTATTGACCCTAGTCAGGTTTATGTTTCTGGCTGTTCTGCTGGTGGATTCATGACAACACGTATGATCATAGCTTACCCTGATTTATTCAAGGCAGCAATGATTAACTGCCCAGCTTTAGATATTGCTGATACACGTGCTGGATTTGAAGGTGCAACTCCAACAGATGAAGAACTCAAGACATTAAAAGAATCTAATACTGCAATTTGGCTCATTCAAGGTGAAACAGATAGTTCTGTTAATCCTAAAAATTGTTCTGAGAGAATTTTCAATATCTTAACAGAAGGTGTAAGTGTATCTGAAAAGACATTTGATAATGGAATTGCTTCTGGTTATACAACTTATGAAACTGCAAATAACAAATATAAACTAACATTATATGAAACAGTAGATCAAACAGATATGACTGGTACTTTGGGCGATACTAGAAAAAGTGGAAAACTTAAATTCGCTGAAGATTATAATAAAGATGGCGTTGAAGAAGAAGTTAAGTATAACGATCACTGGTCTTGGATCTATACATTAAGAAATAATCCTACAGCAGCTGATGGCACACATATTTGGCAATGGGCTGCAAATTATACAGAGAAAGAAGTTATTGAAACAGTTTCTGGAACTCAAAAAGTATTCGTTGTTGGCGATGATTGGGGCCCAGCAGTTAATAAAA
>CAVKTV010000018.1:0-18159 GCA_963659075.1 Lachnospiraceae bacterium
TATCTATTCCATTTTTAGGAAGTGTATTAACAATCATTTCTGGAACAAGTGGAAAAATCTTTGTTGGCTGTTTGATATTTAACAATGAGAAATAAATGATTCAGGACTTTCTTTGTAGACTCTGTGAAGTTAAAATTGTACGTTTCCATAACATTTATGAAGTTTCTGATACAAATATTCCAGTTAACGCAATTAGATTTGAATAAGTAATATCATTTTTATATAACATTAATGAACCGTTCACATTTTCTTGTATAGGAAATGTGATTTTTTGATTGTTATATTTTTGAATCATTGTTTGATCTTTTGTTTGGTATTTTAAATAGAGATTTTTATAATTGTCTATTTTAAACAAAGTAATAACTATTTTTTGATCTTTGATTTCGTAATTTATGAGTGGACCTTTTGTTACTTGTGTACAACATACATGAATAGCCTGTTCTAATTGTTTAGATAAGGGTAGATTTTCATCTTTGACTTCAATGTAGGTTGTAAAGTAATTAGACATATCTGTTTTGCGATGTAGATCCATTCCACTAACCGGAGCGATTTTATATCCATCAAATATTAATTGTTGCCAATATTGAATTCCTTTTCGATTGTCTGGTTCCATTGGATGAGCATTGTTGATTACTTCAATAAAATCAATTAGGTTTTTATCTTTGATTTTCAAAGTCCAATTCATTCCGTTAGAAAAGGGAGTTGGTATAGAAAATGGATGTGCCATGCCCGCAATAGCTCCCATTTGATGCGCTCTTTCAAATAATATATCTCCATTATCTTCATTAATATCTTCCCAAGGAAAGTAATTATTTAAGTTTTGAATCAACATATGACCATAGAAAGAAGTGAGTTCAAATCCTTGGATATATTCCATTTGATATTTCTCACAAATATCTTTTACTTGATGCCAAGCAGATGTAGTATTGTGATCAGTAATAGAAAAAGATTGAATGTTATTTTGATGTAAGTATTCAACTAATTCTTCTGGTTTCATATTACCATCAGATTCAATTGTATGATTGTGTAATTCAATTCTCTTCCACATAACTTTCTCCTTCTATGAATAAATCAAAGAATGTATTTTCTTCTACGACTTGAAATACATTTACAATAACTTTGATTTGATTTTGTATTTCTTGGATTGGTAAACAGCCTTGACTTCTATTGTTTTTTGATAATGTGATTTCTTTTATGAGCCCTGGTTTATGTACATTCCCTATAAATCGATCATTCATGAAAACCGATAACTGTATTTCTGTTTTCATATTCTTAACATATCTTTCATATTCTTCTTCACTAGGTTTGTGTTCTAAATAATCTGTTAGAATCGGAAGTAATTGGTTTTGATATTCTTTCATGTATTTTTTTGTATCTTGAATGAAATCTTTGTTTGTTTTTAAAGTGATGCGTAGTGTTTTTAGACCGTTTGGAATTGTTTGATAATATGCATAATTTCCTTGGAAATCTTTATTGATTGTTTGATGAAATGTAGCGATTTGTTTCATAAAAGCTTCCTTTCTTTTTTGAAATTATAATAAGAATTCATTTAAGTTTGATGATGTTTCTGTAAAAGAAATGTGAAACAAAATATGTAAATTTCTGTTTAACAAATCTATTTATAAATTAACAATATCTTTCATAAAACATGATTTTTGAATTAACACATGATGCATAGACTGATTAGCGGAAAGGGGTTAGATATGAAAATTACAGCACATTCAGGATGTGATGGTACAAAAGAAAACTCATTGGAATTTTTACGCTATGCATTAGAAACAGATGTAGATTGTGTAGAAGTAGATGTAAGAAATGAAGATGGTGAATTATTACTAGGACATGATGAATCATCTGGTGTTACTTTGAAAAAAGCTTTTGCGTTGTTAAAAAAATATCCTGAAAAGAAAATGAATTGTGATCTAAAAAATGAAAACTTAGAAGAATTGGTTTATCAATCTGCTTTAGAAGAAGACGTTGTTAAACAATTAATCTATTCAGGATATGTAGATATTCATAAATGTAATCAAGGACAAAAAGGTTTTGAAAAGGTTGAAGTATATTTCAATATCGAAAATATTGTTACGAACATCTATGAAGAAAGAAAATATACAGATGATCTAGAAACTGCTCTATTAAAGATTCATCGTTCTGGTATTAAAGTTGTGAATATCGAATATCACTTTTTAAGAAGTTATCTTATTTCTTTGATGGAACAAATGCATTTGAAGGCAAGTGTTTGGACAGTAAATGAGAAACAAGATATACAAAAATTTATGCAAGAAGATGTTATTGAAAACATGACAACAAGAAATGTGAAAGATGCATTAGAGGTAAAGAAAACATGTTAAAGAAGTTTTATTACATGATGGGTAAAAAGAAGTTTTATGAGTATATCATTTTTGCCTTGTTTGTATTGTTCTTCTATTTGCCACTCATGAATCTATTCATGTTGGCATTTGCGAATAAATATGAAGCACCATCCGCAATTCCTCAAGAGTTTGGATTTAAATGGTGGCAATTTGTATTCTCACAAAGTTCATTGTTATCGTCAATTGTAACTTCATTTGTAGTTGCGGCAGTGGTAACGATTGTATCTGCATTGATATGTATTCCTGCAGCGTATGCATTAGCACGTTTTGATTTTAAAGGTAAGAAATTATTCTTATTATCATTTTTGTTGAGTAATGCATATCCAAGAATGGGTTTATATATTTCAATTGCGATATTGTTTTATAAATTGAATTTGATGGGAACATTTTTAGGAGTTGTAATCATTCATGTTGTGAATTCAATGATGTTTATGACTTGGATTCCAAGTGGGTCATTTCGTTCGGTTTATAAACAACAAGAAGAAAGCGCGAGAGATGTTGGGGCAGGACCATTAAAGACATTCTTTAGTGTAACCTTACCAATGGCAATGCCTGGAATCGTTGTAGGAAGCGTATTTACTTTTCTAGGTTCTTTGGAAGAAGCGCAGGGAACTTTACTCGTTGGATTCCCTCAGATTCAAACAATGCCTGTAGCTCTATATGGCGTTATTATGGAATATCCTTTAACTGCAGGTCCTGTTCTTTCATTGATTTTGATCATACCTACAGTATTGATCTTATTCCTTGTTAGAAAATATATGAATGCTGAAACGATGTCGAAAGGTTATGGAATGTAGTATGGAAAATGATATCAAATTACAAATCAAAGATATGAAAAAGCATTATCCAAATGGGGATGGTGTAGATAATATTAACTTTGAGGTTCATAAAGGTGAATTTCTTACAATGTTAGGACCTTCAGGCTGTGGAAAATCTACGATACTAAGAACATTAGGTGGCTTTTTATCCATTGATGAAGGAGATATTTTGATTGATGGTGAGTCTGTTAGAAATTTACCTCCTGAGAAAAGACCAACTTCTATGGTCTTCCAAAGTTATAATCTTTGGCCACATATGACAGTTGAACAAAATCTTGCGTTTGGTTTGAAAATCAAAAAGTTACCAAAAGAAGAAATTCAAAAGAAAATCAAAGAAGGTCTAGCATTAGTCAATATGAGTGGTACAGAAAAGAAGTATCCAACACAATTATCTGGTGGACAACAACAAAGAATTGCGATTGCTAGAGCTTTGATCTTAGAACCATCTGTATTATTACTAGATGAACCATTTAGTGCATTAGATGCAAAAATCAGAATGCAGATGAGAGAAGAATTAAAGAAAATACAAGAAGAATTACAAATTACAGTTGTATTTGTTACACATGATCAAGAAGAAGCAATGATGATGTCTCATCGAATCGTTGTTATGAATAAAGGTGTGATTGAACAAATTGGTACACCAATTGAAATCTATGATCATCCAGAAAGTAAATTTGTTGCAGGATTTATTGGAGAAATGAATTTTGTGAATGATGGAAATCAAGTGATTGCGGTAAGACCAGAAAATGTAATTCTTTCTAAAGATGATAGTTCCATGAAAGGAACAATTAGAACCATTATGGTACTTGGTCATTATGGAGAAGTATCCATTGATTACAATGATCAAATTATAAAAGCATATATCAATAAGAGCGAAGTGGGAAATTATGCTCCACATGAACAAGTATCTATGAAATTTGCTGAAAAGTTTATTTATGCAGCGTAAGGAGAAAAAAAGATGAATTTCAAAAAAGTTTTAAAAGCGAGTGTTCCAATGATGTTGAGTGCATCATTGCTTACAGGTTGTTCTGCAGGTAGTGCGAGTGCGAAAAGTGGAAAGTCCACTGTAACTGTATGGGCATCTGGTTCTGATAATGTACGTGTACAATTTGAAAAACAAATTGAAACATTTAATGCATCACAAGATGAATATGAAGCTAAACTACAGTTTATTACTTCTGGTACAGGTGCTGAATCATTATATGATCGTTTGATTGCTGCGAAGAAAGCGGGACAGACAGATACAGATTTTGATGTAATTGAACTTGGTGGTGATGAAGTGACAAAGTATGTTGAACAAGGTGTAGAAGATTTCTTTATTTCATTGGATAAAGATCAGATTCCAAATTCTTCAGACTTAACAGTTAAAGCGACATATCGCGATGATTTAGTGATTCCATATCGTGGAACAACTGTAGGCCTAGCATATAATTCTGAAACAGTAACAGATGTTCCAACAACTGCTGAAGAATTGTATCAATGGATCAAAGATCATCCAGGTAGATTTGCATATAATACACCATCCTCAGGTGGTGCAGGTGGTTCCTTTGTGACAACTGCTGTCTATAACTTTTTACCAGAAGAAGCATTGACTTCTAGTGATACAAAATGGGAAGACGAATGGACAGAAGGATTTAACTTATTAAAAGAATTACATCCTTACATGTATCAATCTAGTGGTAAAGTTGTTTATCCAAATAAGAACCAAGGTACATTAGATCTTCTTGCGAACAAAGAAGTAGATATGATTCCAGCTTGGGCTGATATGACATTTACACAACTAAAACAAGGAACATTACCTTCTTCTATCAAATTCACACAAATTACTCCATCCTTTACAGGTAACGCTGTTTGCTTAGGTATCCCAAGTATGGGAAGTAATACAGAAGGTGCATATGCATTCATCAATTATATGATTTCTGCTGAAGCACAAAATATTGCATTAGATACAATGTCAGCAATTCCTGTCATTAGTTTTGACAAGTTAGATGAATCCTTAACAGCTGATATCAAAGATCTAAAGATTACAGAATTCCGTGTATCTTCCATGGGTGAAGTTGGTACTGCACTTTATGAAGCATGGGATAAAGAAATTGGAACATTAAATTAAGTATGCAAGAGACAAGATTTCATAAGATACTTCCATATCTTTTGATTCTTCCTTCTGCAGCACTTATGATATTGGTTATCGTATATCCAGTCATACTTTCTATCCTTCAAAGTTTTCAATTAGAAGGTGGAGGGTATGGTTGGGATAACTATATTTATTTCTTTACAGATCCTACAGAACGTGGAAATATCATCTATACGTTGGAAGTCGTGATTGCCACTGTTGTTATCGCAATTGGTGTATCTTATTTGTTATCAATTTATTTAAGATTCTCACATTCTAAAATCAGTAAGATCATATCGAAATTGTATTTATTACCTCGATTTATTCCGGGACTTGTAGCTGTCAATGGAATGATTACAGTAATCCGTGATTCTGGATTGATCAATCGTGTATCCCAAATCTTTGGGTGGAATATACAACTTGGTTTAATGTACAACGGAAAAGGAATTACATTGATGAATCTTTGGTTCAATATTCCGTTTGCGACAATGTTACTTGCGGCAAGTATGTCAAAAATCAATGATTCAACGATTGAAGCAGCAAGGGATGCTGGTGCTGGAAAACTTAGAATCTTAAAAGATATGATTTTCCCATTAACATATCGTGATATGTTTGTAGCTGCTACATTTGTATTTATGTCAAATATTTCTTCTTTTACAACACCATATTTGATGGATGGAAATCATCCGCAGATGTTAGGAATTGATTTATATAATCAATTTAATAACATGCATTATGAACTCGCTGCAGCATTATCAGTTATCATGTTCTTATTCTCTGCACTTTCTGCTAGTGTGTATGTTTATACAAATATGAAAGAAAGTGGTTGGGAAAAAGGAAGAAATGGATGAAAGTGACACTGGGAAACCAGTGTTATTATTGTTTATGTTTAAGAATAAAATAATCGCGCATAGAGGTGATTTTAGCGTAGCTCCTGAAAATACAATGCAAGCTATCCAAGCAAGCTATGATCATGGCGCAGATGGAATTGAAATAGATATTCGGCAAACAAAAGATCATCAAATTATTGTATTTCATGATGAAACAGTACAACGCTTAGCACCAAAAGAATATCTGAAAATCAATCAAAAAAAGATTTCGGAATGTACATTAGAAGAAATCAAAGAAATCGAAATTCCTTTTCGTGGAAATATATTAGGACCTTTTCCAAAAGGTGGTTATACAAATGAATCATGGTATTATCAACCAGAATATCGTACAGGAAAAGGAATTGGATATGCACATATTTTGACTTTTGAGGAATTGTTACAATGGATTATCAAACAAAGAAAAGATTTTTTTATGGAAGTAGAATTTAAAGAACTAGGTTTGATGAAACAAGTAATGAATCTATTAGATCATTATCATGCATATGATCGATGTATTTTGTTTTCTGGTGAAAGAGAAATCATTGATGAAATACAGAATTATTTTAAGACAAATCTAAAACCAGAAAATTTAAGATTAGGTGCAAATATTAGAGTGTTAAATAAAGATACAATGAATTATATTTCTGATAAAGATTTGTATGAAGTAGGATTAAATGCATGGAAGTTTACAGAAAAAGATGTTTGGAAATTGATTGAAAAAGGGATTCATGTTTTTTCTAATCTTGGAGATCAATATGCATGGTGGGATACATTAAGTGCTATGCCAGTAGATGGCTTTAAGACGAATTGTATGAATGAATATATGAAGTATATGAAAAAGAAATGATTAAAAGCATTTCTTTTTTCATCTGTTTTCATTAAAATAGATGAAAAAATATTAGGGGGAATTTATATGTCGGAAACAGTAACCAAAACATATAGTACAAAAGAATTGTTGAAAAGATTTATTCCTTACTTAATGAAGTATAAAAAGATATTATTCATGGATCTTTTTTGTGCTTCATTAACAACACTATGTGATATTGTATTGCCACGAATCATGTCTCAGTTAACAAATACTGCGATGTATGAACCATTATCTTTAACAGTGAACTTAGTAGCGAAGATGGCAATCTTATATATTGTTTTAAGATTAGTAGATGCTGCAGCGTATTTCTTTATGTGTTCACAAGGTCATATCATGGGTGTTTATATTGAAACAGATATGAGAAGTGATGCATTTGATAAATTAGAACAGTTATCTGATTCGTATTACGCAAATACAAAGATAGGGCAAGTCATGGGTAGAATTACTTCTGATTTATTTGATGTAACAGAATTTGCGCATCACTGTCCAGAAGAATTCTTTATTGCGGGAATCAAGATCGTTGTTTCTTTTGTGATTCTATGTAGTGCTTCAATACCACTAACGATATTGATTTTTGCGTGTGTGCCTTTTATGATTTGGGGATCCATCAAATTAAATCATCACTTTAGAGCCGCAACAAAAGAACAACGTGTTCAAATAGGGGAATTGAATGCGCAAGTAGAAGATTCTTTGTTAGGAGAAAAAATCGTTAAAGCTTTTACTGCTGAAGAAACAGAATTAAAGAAGTTTGCGGATGGAAATGTAAAACTCAAAGCAATTAAAAAGAAACGTTATTACGCAATGGCAAATTTAAATATGTGCATTCGTTTGTTTGATGGATTGATGTACAGCGTGACGATTATTGCGGGTGGTCTATTCTTAGTATATGGAAAGATCAATGCTGGTGATTTGGTAATGTACATGTTGTATGTTTCAACATTGATTGCGACAATTCGTAGACTTGTTGAATTTGCGGAACAATTCTCACAAGGTATTACAGGTATTGAAAGATTCTTTGAAATCATGGATACACCAATAGATATTAAAGATGCTGAAGACGCAACAGAATTAAAAGTTGATGGTGGGGAAATTAGCTTTGAAAATGTAACGTTTGAATATCCAGATGATCATAATCGTGTATTACATGATTTGTCATTAACGATTCATCCTGGTGAAAATCTAGCGCTAGTAGGTGAAAGTGGTGGAGGTAAGACAACGATTGCTTCCTTGATTCCACGTTTCTATGATGTGACAAGTGGCGCTTTAAAAGTAGATGGACAAGATGTAAGAGATGTTACTTTAAGAAGCTTAAGAAGTGCAATTGGTATCGTTCAACAAGATGTTTATCTATTCTCTGGAACAGTTGCAGAGAATATTGAATATGGTAAGCCAGGTGCAACACGTGAAGAGATCATTCAAGCCGCAAAACTAGCAGGTGCAGATGAATTTATCAACGAATTAAAAGATGGATATGATTCTTATGTTGGTGAAAGAGGTGTTAAACTTTCTGGTGGCCAAAAACAAAGAATTTCTATCGCTAGAGTATTCCTAAAGAATCCACCAATTCTATTGTTGGATGAAGCTACTTCTGCTTTGGATAATGAAAGTGAGATCTTGATTGAAAAGAGCTTAGAGAAGCTTTCTGTAGGCAGAACAACTTTAACAATAGCACATCGTTTAACTACAATTCGTAATGCAGATAGAATTATTGTATTAGGAAAGAATGGTATCGTTGAAGAAGGAAATCATGAACAACTTCTAGAAAATAAAAACGTATACTATAGATTATGGAATGGTATTCCATCAAATGAAACAATTTAAAAACCTCTACATGAATGCTGAACAAACATGCAGAGGAAATCAGAAGGCATCTTGAATTGTAGAGATGTCTTTTGTTTTGATTCTTGTCACAAAGACACCATTCAAAAGTCTAAATTCATCAGGAATCGTATTTTTAGAAGGTATGACAGGCCCTTTTAAAACACCAGATAGTTTTTTGCCATCCTTCATGGTTACTATTACATCTTTATCTATCCATTTCTGCCAATTCTTCATATTCTTTACCAAGGGGAAAGAAAGCGGTAGAACAATCGCAAACCTAAATAGGTTATAGGAATGTGAGAAAACATAAGGTGAATAGGATTGTTTAGTAACCACTGCTTTCCGTATAATATTCTAAATGATAGCGCTTACTTTAAAAATATAAAATATTAAAGAAAAATATGAAATTTGTTTAAAATATCATGTTTATAATAATTCAGCCATGTATAAAGGAAGGTGAATGATTCCATCTTTGACCATAACGTCTTTTGTATAAAGAATATATGAATTTCCAATTACCTTAGAATAATGTTTCCGGAATTTATCTAATGAAGAATGAGAACGATAATTTCCGGATTTAACTTCTATTGGACATATTTTTTTGTTTTTGGTTATTAGAAAATCTATTTCTATATTATTTTCTCTTTTTAAATTATCAGAACGAGAATAGAAATATAATCTTTCGCGATTGTGTCGAAGCATTTGGGAAACGATATTTTCCATAATCATCCCTTCGTTGATATTGAGCTTATCAAATAGGATTGCTTTATAAAGTTCATTATCCGTAAATTTTTCATCTTTAAATGTATGTGTAATGAGTAGACCAGTATCTGCCATATAACATTTTTGGGTTGTGTGGTCACTACTTAAGGCAAGACCGATATTTGGATCAGTTGAATTGAAACATGCGTTGACAATCATTGCTTCATTTAACCAAATGAAAGAATCTTCATATGTTCTAAAACGTGCTTGTTTTCCAAGTGAAGAGAGTTTATATTTTTTTTCTTTTTTTGAAAGCTGACCTGGAATATTATCAAATACAGCATATACTTTTTCTTCATATCCATCCGCAAATTTCGCAACATCTTCACGATATAGTCTTAGTATTCTACGTTTTGCGATATCGGCTGCTTCAAAATTCTTTTCACCTATATAAGCAAGTACTGATTGGGGCATCCCCCCTACCAAGATATATTGCCTAAAATCATTCATGATTTTTCGATGGAGTGGAGCACCTAAAGGTTTTTTTGTCTCAAAGCAATGGCGTATTAAAGGATAAGTAGCATCATCACCCATTGCCCATAAAAACTCCTCAAAATCTAAAGGTTGTAATTCAATATGTTCTTCTTCAGATGGAATAATTATATTTTTTGTGTTTTTTCTTAATCGAATCAAAGAACCAGTTTCTAAATAATCATAACGGCCATCTGCGACTAGATATTTAATGATTTGTCTAGCATGAGGGTATTGTTGTACCTCATCAAAAATAATTAATGAGTCGCGGGTGTGAAGACTTGTTGCGTAAAAAGCAGATAATTTTGAAAAAAATAGGTTAAGATCAGAACTATCATTTTCAAATAAATCAAGGATATCTTTTGAAGCTATTCCAAAATCAATCAGAATATAACTTTTATATTCATTCTCAGCGAATTCTTTCGCAATATAACTTTTTCCTACACGCCTTGCTCCATCAATCATCATAGCAGTAGAACCTTGACTATTATTTTTCCATTCTACTAGTTTGTTATAGATTTTTCTTTTTAACATATCATCACCTATTTAGCTTTCTATAGCCTTATTTAAACATTGTATGCACGAAAAAGCAACCTCAAAAGTCTTAAAACTGCACGAAAAAGCAACCTCAAAAGTCTTAAAATTGCACGAAAAAGCAAGTAAACAAAAAGTAATCCTTATTTTGGATTACTTTGTATTGTCGGCTAATTCTTTTGCGAGTACTTCTAATTGTGGG
Organism: Lachnospiraceae bacterium; assembly: GCA_963659075.1. Lineage (GTDB taxonomy): Bacteria > Bacillota_I > Bacilli_A > Erysipelotrichales > Erysipelotrichaceae > Bulleidia. Next base: position 10,828 of record CAVKTV010000018.1, read on the forward strand.
AGATTTTCTTCAGAAACAGAAGATTGAATCTTGATGATTGGTTCAATGATTTTCATGTTTTTCATGGATTCTAATTGTTGTTTCATTTTGTTAGCTGCCATAGGAGCCCATGAACCATTTTCAATGAGTCCAATTGTTCTATCAGATAGATTGTGATTCTTTAATTCTGTTAATAGATTCTGCATGGAGTCAAATACTTCACCATTGTACGTCGCACTTGCGAATACAAGTGTGGAATATTGGAATGCACGTGATACTAATTCTGAAGTATCAGTTTTAGATGTATCAAAGATCATGACAGAACGCATACCGTTTTCAGCAAGTTTTGTTGCGAGGATTTCTGCTGCGTTTTGCGTATTTCCATAGATTGATCCATAAAATATCGCAACAGAATAACGCTGAGGTTCATAAGCTGCCCAATGATAGTAACGAGAAATGATTTGTTCAAAGTCTTTTCTCCAAATATGTGCGTGTAATGGGCAAATCATTTTAATATCTAATGAACTTGCTTTCTTTAATACAGCTAGTGTTTGAGGACCATATTTTCCAACAATATTAACGTAATATCTTCTTGCTTCATCTCTCCAATCATGATCCCATCTCACTTCATCCGCAAAGATATTTCCACTCATTGCTCCAAAAGAGCCAAATGCATCTGCAGAAAATAATGTTCCAGTTGTGGATTCATAACTCATCATAACTTCTGGCCAATGTACCATTGGTGCAGCTATAAAATGTAATTCATGTTTTCCTAAAGAAAGAGTATCGCCTTCTTTAATGACGATAGAACGATCTTTTACATCTAAATGATAAAAGTTTTCCATCATCTTAAATGCTTGTGCACTAGCGACAAGTTTCATTTCAGGATATTTATGAAACAAATCAGGAATCATAGAACAATGATCTGGTTCCATATGTTGAACGACCATATAATCTAATTTCTTATCTTTTAAAACATACTCTAAGTTTTCTAGAAATTGTCTGGCAACAGAATCATCGATACCATCCATCAAACATGTTTTTTCATCATCAATCAAATAGTTGTTATAAGACATACCATTTGGGACAGGATAAACATTTTCAAATAATTCAATACGTCTATCATTCGCTCCTAAGTAGTAAATATCATCATTGATTTTTCGAACATTATACATAAGAATTCCTCCATTCTTTTCAAAATAATAATGCACTTTTTCAGAAATGAAAATACAAAATTCTATGAATTTTGTATAATGGAAAAAAGAATTGAAAGTTTTTTACAAAGGAGGCGAAATGGCAAATATATTTGAATATTTAGAATGGCGTAGTGATATTCCTTTTTCACAAGATCCATTTAATGAGGTAGATAATTTAGTATTGGCACAATTAGCGTATACAGATTTTGATGGATGTATTCATGAATATGGTTTTACTTCTTTGAAAGAAGTTTATGAGAAGTATTATCAGATTCATACAAAAGAAGAAATATTAGCTAGAACAAGTTTTATTGCCAAGGCACCATTGTTGATGGATACAATGGTAGATTCTGTTCGATATGGTGGGATTCGTTTTAAGAAGTATATGAATATCATTAATGGCAATAAGAACGAACAGATGTCAGCTGTACAAATGTGGTTATCAGATGGCACAGTCTATGTAGCGTATCGAGGTACAGATGATACGTTTGTTGGGTGGAAGGAAGACTTGTGTTTTTCTTATATGGAAGAAACAGAAGGTCAAAGACAGTCATTGAAATATTTGAATGATTGTTTTCAAAATACAAAATTAAAACTGAGAGTTGGTGGACATTCTAAAGGTGGCAACTTTGCGGTATATGCGAGTGCTTTTTGCGATGAGAAAGTACAACAACAAATCATAGAAGTATGGTCGAATGATGGCCCTGGATTTATGCATGAAGTGACAGAAAAAGAACAATACAAAATGATTCAACCTAAAATCAAAGCGATTGTTCCAGAATGTTCTGTTATAGGAATGTTGATGTATTCTCTAGGAGAAAAGAAAGTGATTCTATCTAGTGGAAAAGGAATGATGCAACATGACGCAAATACATGGCAGTTAAAAAGAAATCATTTTATTACAGTTGATGGTAGAAGTTCTCAAAGTATTCTTGCGGATAAAACGATTCGTGGATGGTTAAAAGATTTATCTTTAGAAGATCGAAAGATATTTGTGGATACGGTATTTGATGTTTTGGAAGCAAGTGGTGCGACTTGTGTATCGGAGTTTAATAAATCAATTATTACAAATGTTCCAAAGATATTAATGCGTTTAACAAAGCTATCTAAGGAACAAGCTGAAAATTTTAAGAAAGTTATATTTCATTTCGCAAAGAGCTATGCGAGTGAAAATGTAGATTCATTGGAAGAAAGTGTAACAAAATATATCAACCAAATATGGAATAAGTCATAATCTGGTCTTATAAATATGTTCAAAACTGGTCATTTTAATATAATCAAATGAGAGTAATATAGTTTGCGTACTAGGGGGATTTGATTATGAAAAGTACAAATACATTGAAATTGACAGTAACAGCGTTAATGACTGCGTTATGCTATGTGGCATTTACATTTCTACAAATTAAGATACCTACACCAGTTGGATTTACATCATTCCATTTAGGGAATACATTCTGTGTATTGGCAGCTTTATTACTTGGCGGTGTTCCTGGAGGACTTGCTGGGGCGATTGGTATGGGAATTGGAGATCTATTAGATCCTGTCTATATTACAGTTGCACCGAAAACAATCATATTGAAGTTTGGAATTGGGGTAGTAACAGGATTATTAGCACATAAAGTATTCCATGTTCAAAAAGAAGAAGGAAAGAGTTTATATCAGAAAGTTGTTTTATCTTGTACAGGTGGAATGGTATTTAACTTGATAGGTGAAACTTTACTATCTTATTTATATTATTTGATCTTATTGGGAAATGCAGAAAAGGCAGCGAGTTATTTAGCTGCTGCGAAGTTTGTGACAACTGCAGTGAATGGAGTATTAGCGATTATCATTGCTTCTGCGTTATATATCGCGATATATCCAAGACTAAAAAACAATGGAACATTGAAAAAGTTAAAGTCTGAAGAGTAGTTTCGAGAATTTCGAAACTATTTTTTGTAGTATAATCTTTGACAGGGAGTTACTTATGGGAGAATTGATACATACATTAGATTCCTTGTTATGGGGATGGCCTTTAATTTTATTATTGATTGGAACACATATTTTTATGACCATTCGAACAGGATTTATACAAAAAGAAGTTTTTAATGCGATTAAATTATCTGTTTCAGATGATGGTGGGGATGATGGAGATATTTCACAATTTGGTGCACTAACGACTGCACTTTCTTCGACGATTGGAACAGGTAATATTATTGGTGTTGGAACAGCGATTGCTTTAGGTGGACCTGGTGCTGTTTTATGGATGTGGATTACAGGTATTTTTGGAATGGCAACAAAGTATTCTGAAACATTGATTGCGCTGAAATATCGTGTAAAAAGTGAAAATGGAACAATGATTGGTGGTGCGATGTATGCATTAGATCGTGGTTTACATATGAAGTGGCTAGGGATTATCTTTGCGGGACTTGCGGCAATTTGTGGACTTGGGATTGGATGTATGGTGCAATCCAATGGTGTAACAGAAAACCTGAATGCGAATTTTGGGATTCCAACGATTGTTGCGGCAATTGTTTTAACTTTAATTGTTGCCTTAGTTATTCTGGGTGGTATTCAAAGTATTTCTTCGGTAGCTGAAAAATTAGTTCCTTTTATGGCTGGTTTTTATATCATCGGCTGTATCTTAATTATTTGTATGAATATTGCGTATATTCCCGAAACTATCGTTACGATTGTTACAGCGGCTTTCCATCCAGAAGCTGTAACGGGTGGTTTCATTGGTACAACGATATCTGTGTGTTGTAGATATGGATTCGCTAGAGGTCTATTTTCCAATGAGTCAGGTATGGGTAGTGCACCTTTGATTGCGGCAGCTGCGAAAACAAAAAATCCTAAACGACAAGCATTGGTATCTATGACAGGTACATTTTGGGATACAGTTGTAATTTGTTTATTAACAGGGATTGTACTCGTTTCTTGTATTATTAAATATCCAAGTATTGATGCGTTAAGTGGCAATGGTGCAGCATTAACTTCACAAGCATTCTCTACAATTCCTGTAATTGGTATGCCTTTATTAATCATGGGGTTGATTACATTTGCGTTTTCTACGATTCTTGGTTGGTATTATTATGGGGAAAGATGTTCTGTCTATTTGTTTGGTGAAAAAGCAATTATTCCTTATAAAATATTATGGGTCGTTTGTGTATTTATTGGGGCAATTACTTCTATTGATGTGATATGGGATTTTGCGGATCTGATGAATGGATTAATGGCTTTGCCGAATATTGTTGCGGTATTATTGTTGAGTGGTGTTGTTGCGAAAGAAACAAAGAAATATAGCGGAATTCATATCAATGATGAAGATAAAACCCCAATTGAAGAATTGAAGAATGCAGACAAGGGTGTTATTGGATAGTGGTAAATAGTGTAGAAACACTATATTAATTATATTAAAATTGTTTTGATAATCCTGAATGATTAAAAAATTTATGAATGTTAGATGATTCGAAAAGGTTAGTAATGACAAATCAATCTAACATTTTTTAAAATACATTTGTACATAAAAAGCCATATTGGCAGGAGGTATATTATGAATTTATTAAACGCAAAATTTTTAGGTTATGGTGTTTTACTTGGAACAGCTGGTGTAAAAATCTTAACAAGTGATGATGCTAAGAAGGTTTATACACATTGTACTGCTGCAGTGATGAGAGGTGTTGATGAAGTAGCGAAAGTTTATACTTCATTAAAAGAAAACTGCGGTGATATTGGTGCGGACGCAAAAGAAATCAACGATAAAAGAGCTGCTGAAAAAGAAGCAAAATTAATTGCGGACGCAAAAGCTGTACTAGAAGCACATTCAAAGGACGCAGAATAAAATGAAATGTCAGATCCTGCATGAGTCAAAAGGGCGCATGCGTGTTAGCACGTTGCAATATCGGATGACATTAGAACAGGCTGATATCCTTGAGTATTATCTAAAGAATCAAAATGGTATCAAAGATGTAAAAGTGTATGATCGAACTGGTGATGCATTGATATATTTTGATACAAATAGAGAACAAGTCATTTCTTATCTTTCAAATTTTCAATATGAAGAAAATAAGGATTTAGTTCCTGAAAGAACAGGAAGAGAATTATCAAGAGAATTTGAAGATAAAGTGATTTATCATACACTCAAAAGAGCTGTGACGAGATGCTTTTTCCCAGTGCCAATTCGAAGTGCAATTTCTCTTCTGAAGAGTTGGAAGTTTATTGTACCGGGCGTGAAATCTATTCTGAATGGAAAAATTGAAGTAAGTGTATTAGACGCTACGACAATCATTGTCAGTATGTTGAGAGGTGATTTTGATACAGCTGGTGACTTGATGTTCCTGTTAGGTCTATCTGAAATATTAGAAGAGTGGACACATAAAAAGAGCGTGGATGATCTTGCGAGAAGCATGTCATTGAATGTAGAAAAGGCATGGATGGTAACAAGTGATGGACAAGAAGTGCTTGTTGCGATCAATGAACTTCAGAAGGGTGATCATTTTATTGCTCGTACAAGTAATATGATTCCTTTGGATGGTATCGTCGTTAGTGGTAATGCGGAAGTGAATCAATCTTCTTTGACGGGAGAATCTTTGCCTGTTCGAAAAGAAAGTGGAAATCCAGTATTTGCGGGAACAGTTGTAGAAGAAGGTGAATGTATCATTGAAGTAACGTCTGAAAGTGGTGCAGGAAGATATGATCGTATTGTACATATGATTGAAGAGTCAGAAAAAATGAAATCTGATTTTGAAAATCGTGCAAGTAATCTTGCGGATAGACTTGTTCCTTATTCTTTGGGTGGTACTGCATTAGCGTACGCTCTTACACGAAACGCAAATAAGGCATTGTCAATTCTAATGGTTGATTTTTCATGTGCTTTAAAATTATCGATTCCTATTGCGGTCTTATCAGCGATGCGACAAGCAAGTAATATGGGAATCGTGATAAAAGGTGGAAAGTATATGGAAGCTGTATCAAAAGCAGATACGATTGTTTTTGATAAGACAGGTACATTGACAGTTTCATCTCCAAAAGTCAAAGATGTTATTCCATTTGGAAATCATGATCCAAAAGAAATGTTAAGATTAGCTGCTTGCTTAGAAGAGCACTATCCTCATTCAATTGCGAATGCAGTTGTTAAGGCGGCGCTAGATAGTGATTTAATACATGAAGAGCGTCACTCTAAAGTGGAGTATGTTGTTGCGCATGGAATTGTTTCTTCAATTGATGGAAATAGAGTATTAGTTGGTTCACACCATTTCTTGTTTGAAGATGAAAAATGTAAGATTCCTGAAGGAGAAGAAGAAAAATTCGACGCTTTACCTGATGAATATTCTCATCTTTATATGGCAATTGGTAATGAATTAGTAGCTGTTATTTTGATAGAAGATCCAATTCGAGAAGAAAGTCGTACATTGATAGATGCATTACATGATTCTGGTATGAATCATCTTGTAATGATGACTGGTGATTCTGAAAGAACAGCTAAAGCAGTTGCCAATAAAGTTGGAGTGGATGCATATTATTCTGAAGTACTACCAGAAGATAAGGCGAACTTTGTTGTAAAAGAAAAAGAAGCTGGTCATAAAGTTATCATGATTGGTGATGGTGTAAATGATGCGTTGGCTTTAAGTGAGGCAGATGCTGCAATTGCGATATCCAATGGTGCAGAAATCACACGTGAGATTGCAGATATTACAATTCCTGCAGATAATATCTATAGGATTTCTACATTGAGAAATTTGAGTGTTAAATTAGATGAAAGAATTGAATCTAATTATAAGAAAATCATGACAATCAATTCATGTTTGATTGCCTTAGGTGTCTTAGGTGTATTACCACCATCCTCAACAGCTTATTTACATAATTTTTCAACCCTTGCCTTAAGTATTTACTCTATGAGTGATATTAAAGGTGTCTATTAATGAAAAAAATACTTCATGTTGTAGTAAACTGAAGTATTTTTTGTTGTGCTAATTGACTGACTCATTTCTTAGATTTAGTATTTCATCTAACGAAAGTTTTGTGATTTTTGAAATCATTTCATTTGAGAAGTGTTCTTGGATCATTGTTTTAGCGATTGCGATTTGTTTGCTTTTTCCACCTTCAATAAAACCAGAAGCTTTGCCTTCTTCAATACCAGCTTTTTTCGCATCGTTTAAATCTTCTTGAAATGACATAA
>CAVKTV010000019.1:0-18000 GCA_963659075.1 Lachnospiraceae bacterium
AGTTTGGTGTAATTCAACACAATCTGAATGAATCCACCTTTGAGAGAAATTAATCGTTTCCGGCAATCAACCGTTATCTGATAAATGAAGTGGCTTAAATTGTTTCACGTGAAACAATTTAAACAAAAAGGGTGGCACCGCGATTACAACATCGTCCCTTTAGTGGATGATGTTTTTGTTTTGTTGGAGGAAAAAAGATGATAGACATTAAACTAATTCGTGAAAATCCTGAACTCGTTAAAGAAAATATCAAAAAGAAGTTCCAGGACGAAAAACTACCAATGGTAGATGAAGTTGCGGAATTCGATAAAGAAGTTCGTGCAGTTAAGGCGAAAGGTGATGCTTTAAGAGCTGATCGTAATAGAATGTCCAAAGAAATCGGCGGACTTATGCGCGATGGCAAAAAAGAAGAAGCAGAACAAGTAAAAGCGAAAGTTAAAGAAATGGGCGAAGAGATGGAAGCTCTTGAAAAGAGAGAAGCTGAGCTCAATGAAGAAATCAGAAAGAGAATGTATGTTATTCCTAACATCATTGATCCATCTGTGCCTATTGGAAAAGATGATAGTGAAAACCAAGAAATTCAGAAGTATGGTGAACCTGTCGTTCCTGATTATGAAATTCCATACCATGTTGATATTCTAGAAAAGGTTGATGGACTTGATATAGATTCTGCTGGTAAAACATCTGGTAATGGTTTCTATTATTTAAAAGGAAATATCGCAAGATTACATTCTTCTATTTTGGCTTACGCTAGAGACTTTATGATCAATAGAGGATTTACATATTTTATTCCTCCATTCATGATTCATGGAGATGTTGTAAGTGGCGTTATGAGTTTTGCGGAAATGCAAAATATGATGTATAAGATCGAAGGCGAAGACTTATATTTGATTGGTACTTCAGAACATTCCATGGTTGGTAGATTCATTGGACAAATTTTGAAGAAAGAAGATCTTCCTTATACATTAACTTCTTATTCTCCATGTTTTAGAAAAGAAGTTGGTGCACATGGTATTGAAGAAAGAGGTCTTTATAGAGTTCACCAATTTGAAAAACAAGAAATGGTTGTTGTTTGTGAGCCAGAAGATTCTAAGTATTGGTATGACCAATTATGGCAGAACTCTGTAGATTTCTTCAGATCACTTGATATTCCAGTAAGAACATTAGAATGTTGTTCTGGTGATTTAGCTGACTTAAAAGTAAAGAGTTGTGATGTAGAAGCTTGGTCTCCTCGTCAAAAGAAGTATTTTGAAGTTGGTTCTTGTTCTAACTTGGGCGACGCACAAGCAAGAAGACTTGGTATTCGTGTAAAGGGTGAAAAAGGCAACTACTTCGCACATACATTGAATAATACAGTAGTCGCTCCACCTAGAATGTTAATTGCGTTTGTTGAAAACAACTTAAATGAAGATGGTTCTATCCGTATTCCTGAACCATTAAGACCATATATGGGTGGTATGGAAGTAATTCCAGTTCCAGAAAAGAAGAAAAATTTCTAAGAAACGAAGGATATCCGTGTGATATCCTTTATTGTTTCACGTGAAACAATAAAGAGAAAAATTAATATTGAGTCAGAATAAAAACTCATATATAATACTTGTGGCACAGCAGTCATGTTTCTAACCTGGTCAGGACCGGAAGGTAGCAGCCATACGAGCCTCTGATCGCGTGTGCCATTTTTATTTATGATGAACGCAGATGATTATATGAAAATCGCCTTAGAAGAGGCACATAAAGCAGAAGAAATAGACGAAGTTCCAATTGGAGCAATTGTTGTAAGAAATGGTGAAGTGATTTCGAAAGCACACAATCTAAAAGAACATGATCAACAAGCTTCATCTCACGCTGAGTTTCTTGCGATTCAAAAAGCATCACAAAAACTAGGAACTTGGAATTTATCAGATTGTGACCTATATGTTACTTTAGAACCATGTATGATGTGTACAGGTGTAATTCAATTAAGTAGAATCAAAAGACTGTATTATGGCGCAAGTGATATGAAAGGTGGCTGTGTTGAATCGTTGCTTCATATTAAACAGATTCCTCGCTTAAATATTTATCCTAAAGAAATTTACAGTGATATTTTAAAAGATGAGTGTTCAGAAATATTAAAAGAATTTTTTAGAAAAAAAAGAATCAATAAAACGCATAAATAAATGAAAACCTACATTCGAATGTAGGCTTTTTTGTTATAATATAGAACAAGGAGAATTTCATGGCAAAAATAGCTTTGTATCAAAAATATCGTTCTTCAACATTTGAAGAAGTCGTAGGACAAGAATATATTGTTCGATCCATCAAAAACGCAATACATGAAAATAAAGTTGGACATGCATATCTTTTCTGTGGACCAAGAGGAACAGGAAAGACAACAATGGCAAGATTACTTGCGAAGTCTGTGAATTGTACAAATCCACAAGAAGCACCTTGTGAACATTGTGATAACTGTATTGCGGCTAACAATGGAACGCATCCAGATATTATTGAAATCAATGCTGCGAATGAAACTCACGTAGAAGATATTCGTGATCTGATTGAAAGAAGTAGACTTGCGCCTATGCAAGGAAAACATAAAGTTTATATTATTGACGAGGTTCATCAGTTATCGAGTGCTGCTTCTTCAGCGCTATTAAAAACATTAGAAGAACCACCTGAAAATGTAATCTTTATTTTAGCTACAACAGATCCACAGAAATTATTACCAACAATTATTTCTAGATGTCAAAGATATGATTTCACTAAAGTAAAAACAGAACAAATTAGAGATCATTTATTAAATATTGCGAAAAAAGAAAATATCACAATGGAAACCAATGCTGCGATGATGATAGCGGTGTTAAGTGATGGTGGTATGAGAGATGCATTGAGTATTATGGATCAATGTGCATCATATACAAGTGATAATATCACGGTAGAGGCAATTGACCGTATTTATGGATTAACAACAACGAGTGAAAAGATAGCGTTGATCAAAGACATCATCCATAAAGATATGGCATCTATTATTTCTAGAATCGCAACGTATGAAGATAAAGGAATTGATTTTATTCGTTATACAGATGGAATGATTGATATCCTAAAAGATGTAGTTATCTATGCATCTACGAAGAAAGATGAATTATTAAAGACAATTTCAAAAGATGAAGCTATTGATTTAAACAATGAAATTTCCTCTGCAACATGCATGCATATTTGTGAAAAATTAATGGATACAAAAAATCGATATCGTACTTCTACTTCAACTGCTAGAGTGTTTGAGGTGACTTGTTTATCTTTATCAATTGATGAACAACCAAGTGTTGTAGTACAACAAGAAAAAGTAGTTCAACCACAAACAGCTCCTGTCACAAAAGTTGAACCAATTGTACCAATTCAAAAAGAAGAAAAAGTAGAAGAATCATCAGTTGTAATCCAACCAATTGAAAAGATAGATCAAGATAAGATTTTATCTATCTTAAGAGCTTGTGATAAACAAAATAAAGTAACAGATGAAAATACATTTTCTATGTTGGATTCTTATGGTGATCTAACAAATAGAAAGTACACAAGTTTATTGAATGAATGTAAGGTAGTAGCGAGTGGAAATGATTGTATTTTGATTACTTCGGAAATGCCTTCTATTGTAAATCGTATCAATTCAGAAAAGATGAATAAAGAATTATATGTATTTATGAGAGATATCTTACATACAGATAAAATAATATTCGCAATCACAAATGAAGAATTTGTTTCCGCAACAAATGCATTTAGAGAAAAGATGCGTACAGGAGAATTACCAGATCCAATTCAAATCACAAAGTATGTAGAAGATACATCAGAAGAAACTTCAACAATTGATAAAGTAAAACAATTGTTTGGTGAAGAAAACGTTAAAGTTATATAAGGAGAGAAAACATGGATATTAATATGATTATGAAGCAAGCACAAAAGATGCAAGCTGATTTAAAGAAAACACAAACAAAGTTAGAAGCAACGATCTATGAAGGGCAATCTAATGGAATCGTTGTGAAAGTAAATGGCAAGAATGAATGTCAAGAAATCACAATACCAGAAGAATTGATGGAAGATAGAGAAATGTTACAAGACATGTTAATGATTGCGTTTAATAACGCAGTTGAAAAAAGTGAAGCAGATCGAGAAAGTCAATTGGGTGGGCTTGCTTCAGGACTAAACCTTCCAGGGATGTAATTCATGTATCCAAAAAGCTTACAAGATTTAATTGAAAGATTTCGATATCTTCCAGGAGTTGGAGAAAAGAGTGCAGAAAGATATGCTTTGAGTATCTTAGATAGAAAAGAAGAAGATGTTGAAGCATTCGCTAATGCACTGATACAAGTAAAAAAGAATCTACATTACTGTAAAGTTTGTGGCAATCTAACAGAAGAAGACACTTGTGAAATCTGTAGTAACAATACAAGAAATCAAGATGTGATATTTGTTGTACAAAGTCCAAAAGATATTATTGCGATGGAAAAAACAAATGAATATCAAGGTGTCTATCATGTGTTAAATGGTTTGATTTCTACCACAAAAGGAATCATGCCAGAAGATTTAAATATTGATTCTTTATTAGAACGTGCAAAACACGCAAAAGAAATTATCTTGGCAACCAATACTACAATGGATGGTGAGATGACTGCGATGTATCTGAATAAATTAATTAAAGAAGAATGCCCAGATGTTTTAGTTACAAGAATCGCGCATGGTCTACCATCAGGTGGAATGCTCGATTACGCTGATGAAATGACATTGGCACACGCATTAACAGACCGTAAAACAATGTAAGGAGAAGATGATGAATAACGATTTAAAAATTGCACAAGCAGCAACATTAGATGATATTTATGAAATCGCAAAAAAAGCAGGTATCGATGAATCTGTGTTAGAGCCTTATGGAAGAGATAAGGCAAAAGTAAATGTTCATGCGTTAGATTTAAAAGATAAGAGTAATGGTAAGTTGATTCTTGTTACAGCGATAACCCCTACAAAAGCTGGAGAAGGTAAATCAACAACTACAATTGGTTTAGTAGATGGATTATCTAAGATTGGTAAGAAAGCTATGGCTTGTTTGAGAGAACCATCTTTAGGTCCTGTATTTGGTTTGAAGGGTGGTGCTACTGGTGGTGGCTATGCCCAGGTAATTCCAATGGAATCAATCAATTTACATTTTACAGGTGATATGCACGCAGTTACTACAGCGAATAATTTAATTGCGGCAATGTTAGATAATAGTATTTACCAAGAAAATCCATTAAACATTGATCCAACAAAAGTTGTTTGGAAAAGATGTTTAGATATGAATGATAGAACATTACGTGATATCACAATAGGACAAAAGAAAAAGACAAATGGTGTTGAAAGAGAAGATCATTTTGTCATTACAGTTGCGACAGAAGTTATGGCTATTCTTTGTCTATCAAAAGATATTCAAGATTTTGAAAAGAGAATCTCTGAATGTGTTGTTGCGTATACATATGACAATCAACCAGTCACTGTAAAAGATATTGGTGCTTCAGGTGCGGCAACAGTTGTCATGAAAGAAGCATTAAAACCAAACTTAGTTCAAACATTAGAACATACACCAGTATTGATTCATGGTGGACCTTTCGCAAATATCGCACATGGATGTAACTCAGTGATTGCCACAACAACAGCACTAAAACTAAGTGACTATGTAGTTACTGAAGCAGGATTTGGTGCAGATCTAGGTGCAGAAAAGTTCATGGATATCAAATGTAGAGCTGCTGGTCTAACACCAAACGCAGTCGTAATCGTTGCGACAGTTCGTGCATTAAAGATGCATGGTGGTGTAGATGTTAATGAACTAGGAACAGAAAATGTTGAAGCGTTATTAAAAGGAACAGAAAATCTACAAAAACACATTGAATCTGTACAAGCATTTGGTGTTCCATATGTTGTAGCTATTAATAAGTTCGCAAAGGATACACCAAAAGAAGTAGAAGCTTTACTCAATTGGTGTAAAGAAAACCATCATCCAGTTGCGGAAGCAGATGGCTGGGCAAATGGTGGAGAAGGTATGATTGACCTCGCTAATATCGTTGTTGAAAAGTGTGAAGAAGAAAATCATTTCGCTCCAATTTATGATGTGAATTCTAGTATTGAAGAAAAAGTGACTACAATTGCGCAAACAATCTATGGCGCAAAGGATGTAGAATTTTCTGATGAGGCCAAAGAAAAGATCAGCCAATATCATCAATATGGTTGGGATACATTACCAGTATGTATGGCAAAAACACAAAACTCCTTAAGTGATGACGCTAAAGTTGTTGGTAGACCAACAGACTTTACGATTCATGTAAGAGATATCAATATTTCTAGAGGTGCAGGATTTGTGGTTGTTTATACAGGTAATGTATTAACGATGCCTGGTTTACCAAAGGTACCAGCCGCAGTAAATATGGGAATTGACGAACAAGGCGAAACTTTTGGATTATTTTAAAAAGAGATTAATATGAGTTCTATAGCGTATGTGACGGACAGTGAAATGTTAGAATATCATCGATTGTGCAGAAATCGTACAATCATATTCTGGCGTTTATCAAACAAGAAGAAATTTTCAGATTTCAGAAAAGGAGATCTCCTTTTCTTCTTTTCACGTCCAAATCATGGCAGAAAAAAGGGACTCATTGGTTATGCACACTATGATTCTGTAAAAAGATTATCTTTAAATCAATTGTGGAATCAATATAGTGAATCAACAGGTTATGAAACAAAAGAGAGATTAGAAGAAGCAATTCGTAAAGCAGGAAAAGGAGAAATTCCTGCGACAATGCGTTGTTTATATCTAACAGATGTTGTGTTCTTTGTTTCACCTGTTTATCCAGATGAAATTGATTCATTGGATATTCCAAATCACTTGGAATCTTATACATATTTAGATAGAAGTGATCCTTCTGTCACAGTTAAAATATTAAAAGTGGCACAAAAACATGGCATTGATCTTTGGAGTGCAGATCCTACAAAGAATCCAGATGAAATATTTAGAGATGATGTTGTTCGACATCAAGTAGCTCTTATTTCTAGAGTGATAGGAAAAGAATCTGGTAGTGAAAAAGAAAGAAGTATGTGCCATAAACTAGCAGAATTAAAAATCAAAGAATCTAATTGGGATATGATTCGTGGTTCTAATTGTGATTGTTTGTATATGGATAAAACAAACATTAAATTAGCTTTTCCTTTATATTATCAAGCAAATGATAGAGATTTAAGAATTCGAGAATTCATTGGAAAGTTAACAATGTATCGTTATTATATTAGTCAGTTGGATTTTGAAAGAAAATTAACTTTTGAAATTTTAACAAGTAAAGATAAAGAAGTTTCTGAAGTAGAAAAAATGGTGGAAGAAATCAATCATGGTAGATTTTGATATAGTAGTAATTGGTGGAGGACATGCAGGTATTGAAGCTGCACTAGCTGCCGCAAGATTAAAAAAGAATACATGTTTATTAACTTTAAGCATTGATAACATTGGGAAAATGCCTTGTAATCCTTCTGTTGGTGGACCTGCCAAAGGAATCGTTGTTCGAGAAATTGATGCCTTGGGTGGACAAATGCCAATCACCGCTGATAAAACAGCATTACAATTTAAAATGTTGAATAGCGCAAAAGGACCTGGTGTTAGAGCTTTAAGAGTTCAATCAGATAAAATTGCGTATAAAAAGATGATGCAAGATGTATGCTTACATACAGAAAACTTAACAGTGAAAGAAGGTATGGCTGTTAAGATCAATGCGGAGAATCAGAAAATCACAGGAATTACTTTATCAGATGGATCTTTTATTTCTTGTACGATCGTTATATTGACAACAGGAACCTACATGGCTGGTGTGAATATGATATCTGCGGAAGTTAGAGATGGTGGTCCTGACATGGAAAAGACAACCAAAGATCTTTCCCAATCTTTAAGAGATCTAGGACTCAAAACCTTCCGTTTAAAAACTGGTACACCACCAAGAATCTTAACTTCTTCCATTGATTTTTCTCAAACGAACTATGAACCAGGAACAGATGCTTTTTTACGTTTCTCAGAAACGACAAAAAAAGAAGATGTACGATTATTCCAAGATCAAGTACCTTGTTATTTAACATATACAACACCTGAAACACATGAGTGGATTTTAAACAATCTTAATAAATCATCTATGTATTCTGGTGTTGTGAAAGGTGTAGGTCCTAGATATTGTCCATCTATTGAAGATAAGCTTGTTCGTTTTAAAGATAAACCAAGACATCTATTATTCTTAGAACCAGAATCTTTAAGTATGGATACAACATATATTCAAGGGTTCTCTACATCTTTACCTAGAGATATTCAAGAACATATGGTTCATTCTTTACCTGGATTTAAAAACGCAATCATTAAAAAATATGCATACGCAATTGAATATGACGCAATCGATCCAATACAAATGAAACCATCTTTTGAATCTAAGATCATTGAAAATCTATTTACTGCAGGACAAGTGAATGGAACAAGTGGCTATGAAGAAGCAGCTGGTCAAGGTATCATGGCTGGTATCAATGCGGCATTAAAACTAGATGATAAAAAACCATTGGTATTCCAAAGAGATGAAGCATACATTGGAGTCCTTGTAGATGACCTTACAACAAAAGGTACATTAGAACCATATCGTTTGTTAACAAGTCGAGCAGAATTTAGATTGTTGTTGAGACATGATAACGCTGAAGAAAGATTGTTGAAAAAAGGTTATGAAATAGGTTTGATATCAGATGAAAGATATGAAGCTTATGAAAAGAAACAAAAAGATTTAGAAGATTTGAAGTTACATCTACAAGAATTAACATTTGAATCTGATGATCCTAAAGTACATACATATTTATCGGAATGTGGATATGAAGAAGAAGGTCATAAAGGATTAAAAGGATTTGATTTAGTAAAACGTCCAAAAATCGAAACAGAAAAATTATTAAAAACAATTGATGAAGATGTTGATTCATTTGTTGCGAATAAATGTGATATTGATATTAAATATGAAGGATATATCGATAAGGCAAGAAGAGAAGCAGATAAACTCAACGCAATGGAATCCATTCCTTTAGGTGTAGATTTCAACTATGATGAAGTTGATAATTTATCACTCGAAGGTAGACAGAAACTATCCAAATTCAAACCTGCAACAATGGGTCAGGCTTCAAGAATTTCAGGAGTCAATCCTGCAGATCTTGCGGTATTAGCGATTGCAATCAAACAAGGAAAAGGAAAAACAATATGAGATATGAAGATGTAATTAGTAATGTAGAAGTATATGGATTTGAATCAGCAGTAAAAGGTGCGAAATATTCTTACGCAACGGATACAGATGCAGTAACAGATGAAGTAACAAAGACAACACTTTCTCTAGCGAATAGTAAAGCAGGTAGTGGTCATGATCAATTTATGACAGGCATCCTAGTTCAGTTTGATTTAACTTTTTCAAATAAAGCGTGGGTAGAAGCAGAACGCTATAAGTTCTTAAACTTTATATCTTCTCAATCTACAATGCATCGCATCACAAAGTTCAATTTAGATGATGCATATATGGAATATGTTGATTCAAGAATCATCGCAATCATGAAAGAAAAAGTAGAAGCTTATAACACATTACAAAAAGAAATGACAGCTGCTAAAAATGAAGGGAAAGATGTTTCTGGTAGGATGCAAGAATTAAATACTAAATATCTTGAACTTCTTTATTCCAATCCTGCGGGATTTAGATTGACAGCGAAAATGACAACAAATTACCGTGCATTAAAAACAATCTATCATCAAAGAAAAGATCATCGTTTACCTGAATGGAGAGCTTTCTGTGAATGGGTAAAAACATTACCTCATTCTGAATTTATTACAGGTGAACAAATAGAATTGTAAAATTGTGGAGAAATCATTTTTCCACTTTTTATTTTGAAAGTGCATAAATAAAGGATTATTTCAATTTTATTGTGGAGAAAAAAGTTTTCCACATATTTTATTCTTTTATTTTTGTTGTAGTCTGCTAAAATTATTCGTGGAGAAAAAACATGACATCTGAAGAATTTATTAATGAATGTAAAAAAAGAAATATTACTATTTCCCTGGAAATGATAGAACAATTCAATTTATATGCGGACTTACTAAAAGAGTGGAACGCAAAGA
Source organism: Lachnospiraceae bacterium (assembly GCA_963659075.1). GTDB lineage: Bacteria > Bacillota_I > Bacilli_A > Erysipelotrichales > Erysipelotrichaceae > Bulleidia. The sequence goes on from CAVKTV010000019.1 coordinate 10,154, forward strand.
TGAATTTGACCGCAATTGATGAAAAAGAAGAAGTATTTGAAAAACATTTCTTTGATTCTATATTACCTTTAAATGAATCTATACAAGGTAAGGCTGCGGATGTAGGAACGGGTGCTGGTTTTCCAGGAATCGTTTGGAAAATCGTTAGACCAGATCTAGAAGTATCTCTCATTGAACCAACAGGAAAAAGATGTAAGTTTTTAGAAGAAGTAATTACAAAATTAAAGCTAAAAGATATTCAAATCTTCAATGAAAGAAGTGAAGAACATGTTAAACAACATCGTGAAGAATATGATGTTGTGACTGCTAGAGCTGTTGCGAATCTAAGAGTGCTTTCAGAACTTTGTTGTCCTTTAGTAAAAAAAGATGGAATCTTTTTGACCATGAAAGGTAGTCATGGAGATGATGAAGTTCTTGAAGCAAAAAACGCAATCAATCAATTAGGAATGAAATTAACAAATAGAGAAGAAACATCTCTAACAAATGGTGATCCTAGACAAATCTTTACATTTACAAAAATCAAGGAATCACCAATGATGTATCCAAGAAATTATGGTCAAATCAAGAAGAAACCACTATAGGGAGTGTTATGAAAAATAGTATATTTGATATCTTTACAGATGGAAGTCATGAAAATGAAGTGCTTCAGATTCCTGTAGAAAAAATAGAACCATCTAGGTATCAACCTAGATTAAAGTTTGATGAAGAAAAATTAAAAGAATTATCTGACTCCATTCAACAAAATGGATTGATTCAACCTTTGACTGTTAGACCTATGGGTGACCACTATGAATTGATTGCGGGAGAAAGAAGATATAGAGCTTGTAGAAATGCAGGATTTACAGTCATTCCTTGTTATGTATTATCACCAACAGATGATCAAGCGGCACAGATGGCTCTGATTGAAAATGTTCAAAGACAAGATCTTTCCGCAATTGAAGAGGCAAAGAGTTACTTACAAATTATGAAACAAGCACACTTGTCTCAAGAACAAGTTGCGCAAAAGATTGGTAAATCACAATCTACAGTAGCGAATAAGATTCGTTTGTTGAATCTTCCTGATGATATTCAAGATGGTGTCATTGATGGAAAGATTACAGAAAGACACGCTAGAGCTTTATTAACTGCACCAGAACAAATGCAGAAAAAAGTATATAAAGAAATCTTGAAGAATGTAAGAGAAACAGAATCTTATATTGAAACATTAAACAAACCAAAAAAAGTACATCCTAGACAAAAGACAAAAGGATATTCTAAGAATGTACAAATTGGAATCAATACAGTGAATCAGTCTATTAAGATGATAGAAAAATTAGGTATACAAGTAAAAACAGAAACAAAAGAAACAGATAAAGAAGTGTATATGCTTATCCGTTTCCCAAAGAAGTAGAGGAAGTAGAATATGGGAAAGATTATCGCAATTGCCAACCAAAAAGGTGGTGTAGGAAAAACAACAACAGCTATGAATCTAGCAGCTGGTTTATCATATGTAGGAAAGAAAGTACTGTTGGTGGATTTTGATCCACAAGGAAACGCAACACATGGGATTGGTGCAAATAAAGTTGGATTTGATCAATCTGTCTATGATGTCTTATTAGGAAGTGAAACAGTCAATGATGTAAAGGTTTCCTTACAAATGCCACCTTTAGATGTATTACCTTCTACAATTGACTTATCTGGTGCGGATGTAGATATGGCGAGTTATGAAGTAGGAAGAGAAAAATTATTAAAGAATAAATTAGATCAAGTAAAAGATAACTACGATTATATTATTATTGATTGTCCTCCTGCTTTAGGTTTGTTGAATACAAATGCATTGACTGCAGCTGACTCTGTTATGATTCCTGTTCAATGTGAATATTTCGCACTAGAAGGTTTAACACAATTATTATCAACAATTCGTTTGGTTCAAAAATTATTTAATCCAAACTTATCAATTGAAGGTGTTCTTTTAACAATGTTTGATGTACGTACAAAGTTATCAGTTGAAGTACAACAAGAAGTTAGAAAATACTTTAAAGAAAAAGTATATAAATGTTATATTCCAAGAAATGTAAGATTATCAGAAGCACCATCTCAAGAAGAATCTATTTTTGAATATGATACAAAATCAGAAGGTGCAAAAGCATATGCACAACTTGTAAAAGAAGTTATTACACAAAATGAAAAAGGAAGGAGATAATTCATGCCAAAAGCAAAAACAGGTGGTTTAGGAAAAGGTCTTGAAGCAATTTTTGGTCAAGATGTTGGACAATATTTAGAAGATATTCAAAATAACTCTGCAGAAGCACCAGGTAGAAAAGAAGTGGAATTACCAATTCAAGAGATTCGACCAAATCCATATCAACCTCGTAAAGAATTTGATAAGAAGGCATTGGAAGAATTATCAGAATCCATTAAAACACATGGAATCTTTACACCACTTTTAGTAAGAAAGAGTGTATCTGGATATGATTTGATTACTGGTGAAAGAAGATTACGTGCCGCAAAGATGGCAGGTTTAAAAACCGTTCCAGCCATTCAAGTAGAATTTACAGAAGAACAAATGATGGAAATTGCCATCTTAGAAAACGTTCAACGTGAAGATCTCAATCCTATTGAAGAAGCAGCTGCGTATGAATCTTTAGTAAAGAAATTAGGTTATACACAAGAAAAGCTCGCAGAAAGAGTTGGAAAGTCTAGAGAATATTGCGCAAATATCATGCGTTTATTAAAGCTTCCAAATGACGTACAAAAGATGGTTGTGAACAAACAACTAACAATGTCACATGTAAGACCTCTTTTATCTTTAGATGATGATGAAAAGATCTATGAAGTCGCAGAAAAAATCAAAAGTCAAAAGATGTCTGTACGTGAAGTAGAAGCGTATGTTAGAGATATAAATGGCAAACCAAAGAAACCACAAAAACAAATCAAAGAAAAAGATCCAATGATTCGTGACTTAGAAATTCAACTATCTGAAAAACTAGGTACACAAGTAACTTTCTCAAAGAAGAATTTTACAATTTCTTATCATGACACTAATGATTTGAATAGAATTTTAGAAATCATGGGATGTCTTGATGAATCTATCCATGATGAATAATTTTTATACGAATTATCTAGAAGATAAAATCAAAATAGATTCAAAATTATTCTTTTCGCTATTGTGTGGTTGTAGTGTATGTGGTGGAATCTATGGAATGGTTTATGAAACGTTATTCTATTTAATTGATAGAGGTGCACTTTGTAGAAGAGGTAGTAGTTTCGGCCCTTGGATTGAAATCTATGGATTAGGTGCATTATTGATTTATGCCTTATGTCATAAATATAAAAAGAATCCATTAAAAGTATTTCTTATTGCGGGAATATCAAGCGGTTTACTAGAGTATCTAGCTGGATGGGGAATGTACCACCTATTAGATGGTAGAAGAGGTTGGAATTACAACATCGAAATCTGGAACTGGGGAAATATTGATGGCTTTGTATGTGCGAGAAGTGTATTGGTATTTGCGGTATCAGGTCTACTATTGATCTATGCAATTTATCCTTTACTATTATGGATATCACAAAAAATCAATCGTAAAGTATTCATGACAATCACAATTACATTAGCTGCATTATTTGCGATAGATGTAATATACAATGATGTCATTGTTACTATTTTCCATACATATTCTTCATTAGACTTCTACAAACAATTTGATTGTTTTAAATATTACAATGAAACGAAGATACATTAGAAAATATCGTTGTCATAGTAAAAAAAGCTAGATTTTAAATTCTAGCTTTTTCAATGCGTTAAATTATTTTCTCTAACTTTTCTTTAAACAAATGATTGAATATCGCAATGACTCTACCAACACATAACATCGCTAATATTGTTCCAAGCCCAACACCATAGAATGGTTTAGAAAATATAAATCCAATCAAAATAGTAGAGATTAGGCAACAAAAATCAAATATGTTTTTTGTGAGTCCTAATTCTTTTTTGATCTTAAAAGCAGTAGCACTAACAATACCATCGCCTGGATTTGGAATGATATGCATATCTACTGTTAAGGCAGCTCCAACACCAGTACAAAATACACCACATAGTAAAACTACAACTTGTAGTGGAAATGAATCTACTGAAAAGGAAAGTATATCCGCAAATAAATTCATAAATCTAGTAAATACAATACTAAATGGAATTTGTAATACAACTTTCCAATCTTTTAGTAATACATATTCCGCAACAACCAATACGCAATACCAAATAAACGTTGCGTTTCCAAAATTCATACCTGTGATTCCAGAAAAGACATACGCAATAGAAATAATTGGAGAGACACCTAAATTTGATTTTGTATTAAGTGTTAAACCAAGCGCTAAAATAATAATTCCTAAAAAATAAAAAAACCATCGATTAATATTCTTGTTCATGACTATAATAATACCATGGTTGGTACAGATATTGTTTATATTCCTAGAATAGAATTAAAAGAAACTTTTATTCGTTACATATTAACAGAAGATGAATATTCTGAATATTCATTAATAAATCAGGATACAAGAAGAAAAGAATATATTGCGGGAAGATTTGCATCTAAAGAAGCAATCTTTAAAGCAACACAAGATAAAGAATATTTATCTTATTCTATATTAAATAAGGATGATGGAAGACCATATGTAAAAGATCATCCAGAGATTGAAATCTCAATATCACATGATGGAGATTATGCTTTAGCTTTCATCATCATCTTTTAACATCCTTTCAGCTAATAATTCATTGTATTTCTGATTGTTGTATTCTGTAATCTTTTTCTGTTTATAGGATGCAAAGTCAGCTTTAATTGCGAGCATTTCATCTACGATATCTTCAATATGTGCTGGCTTTCCATTTAAAAGATAGCCAATCATTCTTTTCATTTGTTTTTCAGTTTGTAATTCATCTGCGAGAACAATTCCAAATTCAACAGGATATCCATATCTAACAATAAATGAAATGAGTTGTTTTCGTTTCAATTCAATTTCTTTCATGGTATAAATATTACAAACAAAAGTTATGTGTGTAAACAAATATCCATATCTGTCCATTGTTTAAAGTTATAAATTGTTTATGATAAATATCGTGGTGAAAGAAAATGAATGAAAGAACTTGGAAATTATTCTATATATTAATGATTTTTGGGGCTATAATTACTGTAGTTATAGACTATCGAATATCTTTGGGTTATTTATTAGGTAGTTTAGAAGCGTTGATTCACTATAAAAGGTTAGAAAAGTTTTGGAATGGTGTGATAGATGTTGGGGTATCACACAAAAGTACAGGTGTTATGCATTTTACATTTACATTTGCCTTAATGGCATGTGTTTTATTGATTTGTGCTTTTTTACCAAATGTTTTTAACATCTATGCATGTGCAGTTGGAATGTTGTTGATTAAAGTAACGACATATATAGACTTATTGATTCATAAGGAGGACAAATGACGATTCAAAGTGATGTTTATACAATTATATTTCTAACAATTATATTAGGAATAGGAATTGTTGTTCTGTCTAAGAAGATAGACGCTTGTGATCCACTAGAAAAACCAAAGGGAATCTTAGTTCCAGTATTATTAGGTGTACAATCTGTTCATAATACAGTTAAAGATTCTGTTGGAAAGAAATATGCGGATGCTTTGACACCATATATATTAGTTCTTTGGACATATATCTTTGTGGCAAATATTATTTCTTTATTTGGTATTTCTTCACCTACATCGAACTTAAGTGTAACCTTGTTACTATCTATTATTACATGGTTATTAATACAAGCTGTTGAATTTAAGTTCCAAGGTGTGAAAGGATATTTCCATAGTTTCTTAGAACCAATTGCGATCATGTTGCCAATGAATATCTTTGGTAAGTTCTCCACAATGGTTTCTATGGCATTACGTTTATTTGGAAATATCTTATGTGGTGGAATTATGATGCAGTTGATTTATAGTTTCTGCCAATGGATATCAAATTCCATTATTGGATTATTTGCGAGTGTGAATGGAGATGTGTTCAACTTTGTTGCACCATTTCTAACACCACTATTACATGCATATTTTGATTTGTTCTCTGGATTTATTCAGACATTAGTATTTGTAACATTAACTGTGGTTCTTATCGGGAATGATATTCCTGAAGAATATAAAGACAAAGCTTAATTATAAGGAGGAGCTTGAAAATGGATATTAATAAAGGTTTGATTGCGATTGGTGCAGGATTAGCTGTAATGACAGGTATGATGACTGGTCGAGGTGAAGGTGAAGTTGCAGCACACGCTTGTGATGCGATTGGTAAAAACCCAGAAGTAGAATCTAAGATTCGTTCAACAATGATTCTTGGTATTGCCTTGTCAGAAACTTGTGCAATTTATGGACTGCTTGTTGCCATCCTTCTGATGTTTGTATATTAATTGATAGGATAGTATCGAATGATTGATGTCGATATCACAGGTCAGTTAATACCAAATATTATTACTATCTTGGTACAACTATGTAGTACATTAGTTCTGTTTTTGCTAGCGAAGAAGTTTTTATGGGCTTCTGTAAAGAAGTGGTTAGACGCACGTGCTGATAAGATGCAGTCCGATTTAGCACAAAGCGAGCAAGCAAAACAGGAAGCTTTTAGTGAGCGTGAACAAGCAAAAACGCAGTTGAGTGAAGCCGCAAAGAAATCAGAAGCAATTGTGGAAGCTGCTGTAAAACAAGCAGATAGTGAAAAACAAGAAATTCTTGATAAAGCACATGCGGAAGCGGAAGCTGAAAAGACAAAAGCACGTGAAGCAATTGAAGCAGAGAGATTAAAGATGGCAGATTCTATGAAGAATGAAATGGTGAATATTGCCATGGATGTTGCAGGGAAATTGATTGGTACGAAAGCTGATGAAGATTTGGATCGTCAAGCAATCCAAAATTTTATAAAGGATGCTGAAAACCATGAATGAGATTGCGGAACGTTATGGTGCAGGTTTATTTGAACTTGCGAAAGAAGAAAACAAAGTAGAAGAATACATGTATTCTGTACAATCTTTAAAAGAAATCTTTAAAGAGAATCCTGATTTAACTACTTTCTTCTTATCAATCAAAATTTCAAAAGATGAAAAAAAGAAATTCATTGATAAAGTATTTGATAAATCTTTTGAACATCAATTAATTAATTTTATGAAATTAATTATTGATAAAGGAAGAATTTCTTATTTAACAGAAATCTATGATTGTTTTATTCAAATGTGTGAAGAAGATCTAGGAATTCAACATGCGAAAGTGATATCAGCTAGAAAGCTTACACAAGAAGATTTGAATTCAATTGGAAATACACTTGTTTCTAAAACAAATAAAAGAATTATTCTTGAGAATGTTGTAGATCCTAGTGTGATTGCTGGTATTAAAGTAATCATGGGAAACAATGTAACGGATATTACAATGAAAACAAAACTTGAGAATATGAGAAATACATTATTGAAAGGAGGACAAATGGCATGAGCTCTTTAATCAGACCTGAAGAAATTAGTTCTTTGATTAAAAATGAAATCAAAAACTATGACAATAAAATTCATTCTGATGATGTTGGTTACGTTATCTCTGTAGGTGATGGTATTGCCATGATCCAAGGCATTGAAAAAGCGATGTCAAGTGAACTTCTTGAATTCCCTAATGGTGTTATGGGAATGGTCATGAACTTAGAAGAAGATCATATTGGTGTAGTTCTTTTAGGAGATGACACAAAAATCAAAGAAGGCGATGAAGTAAAAAGAACAGGAAAGATCGTAGAAGTTCCTGTTGGAGATGGATTATTAGGAAGAGTTGTTAATCCATTAGGTGAGCCAATTGATGGTGCTGGTCCTAT
>CAVKTV010000020.1:0-17755 GCA_963659075.1 Lachnospiraceae bacterium
TATTTGGATTATCTAATATCACTGAAAACATAAAACTGTCACTAAACGTTAATTTCTCGAATTCTTTACACATATGAATATTACCTTCCTTAATATACTATTCACAAGAATTTGAAAAATCCCTTAAAAAAGTTTTAATTTATGATTTTTATTTTTTTCTTTTTTCCCTTGATTGATATTGAAGACAAAGAATTGATTCTTGAATCATCTGTTTTTAAGATGATTACTGTAGAATAGGAATCTTGAATTTCCAAAGTTCCAATTTCAGAAAAATCAAATATTTGGCATAAAGATCCTATGATATCTTTTGGACGAATCTTATCTTTTCTTCCTGCTTGGATTTGTAAAGTCGTAGTTGTTTTCTTTTCAACTTCTTTTGCGAATGGAATGGATAAATCAGTATTACTTTTTGAGGAAGGATTATAAATGGAAGAATGCTCTAGTATGTATTTTGTTACATCGTTTTCTAAATCTTTTTCTCGAATGAGTGTGATTGTAGTTCCTTCATTTCCTTGATGTCCGCTTCTGCCAGAACGATGAATAAAAGTATCTATATCTAATGGAATATCATAATGAATGATATGAGAAACATCATATAAATCTAGACCTCTAGCTGCTGCATCTGTCGCAACTAAAACACGTATCTTTCCTTCTTTAAAAGATCTTAATATTTGAATTCTATCTTTTTCTTCATAGAAAGATGAAAAAGAAGAAACTAGTATATTTTGTTTTTGTAGCCAATCTGAAAGTTCATTGGCATCGTTTTTATAATTGGTAAATATGATTGCTTGTTGAATTGGAAGTGTACGTAATAGTTTACGCAAAGAATGTTTTCGATCTTCTGTTTTTAAATAAAAGGAATCTACTTTATCATTTAATTGCGTTTCATCTTGGATGATTTCTATATGATCTTCTGGTAAAAATGAACAAATTAAATCATTCTTTGTAGCGGAAGTACATATCATTTGTGCGTGAGTATCTTTGATAAGAAATTCTGTTTCTTTTCTTTGACCGGTTGATAAAATCAGATCAACTTCATCAATAATAATCATTTTTAGATGATTGAAATCAATTCTATTTTGATCATATAAATCTTTTAATCTACCAGGTGTTCCTATAATAATTGTTGGTTTATGTTTTAGCGCATTTTCTTGTTTATGAATATCTAATCCACCAATGACAGTTACAACGTGATGTTTTGTATGTGCAGCAATTTTATTCGCAACTTCTGAAACTTGTAAAGCGAGTTCTCTTGTTGGCGTTATAATCAATGCTTCCGTAACTGCACTATTTGAATCACACATTTCTAAAATGGGTATTAGATAGGCTAAAGTTTTACCAGAACCAGTTTGTGCTTGAATGAATAAATTCTTTTGATTTAGAATTTGTGGAATTGCCCTTTCTTGGATTGGTAATAGAAAGGTATAACCTAGTTGATTTAAAGTTTCTTTGAGTTCTTGATTCATGTGATTATGATAGCATACCCAAGCCGTAACCTAGATTGTTTTTTTGAATACAAGGTATACTAAAGTTACAGAGGAACGAATATATGTTTCTAAAAATAATATTAATCATAAGTATATCATTGTTATGTGGTTGTAATAAATCTATGTTAGAGTCTGATGAGCTAGATGCTATGGACCAACCTACATACTCAAATTATTTGTCAGTTGCAAGTACTGAAGAAGCACTGTATTTTGTGGTGGAACCAGGACAATTATATGCATATCAGAAAGATGAAAGGTTCATAAAGCTAGCGAGTTTGTATTACATTGATGATAAGGAAATTGATGATGTATCAAAAATAACTACATCACCAAAGAGATACACGGATATGGTTCTTTCTGGAACAAGCTTTCAGAAATTTGGAAATCAATTAATATATGCCAGCATGTATGATAATGTAGAAGGTTCTATAGAATATCATTTAAATAGTATAGAGTTTGATGGAAGTGATAGAAAAGAATTAGTAAATCTAGAATTTGAACCTAAGTATTTTTTACTACAGAAAGATAAAATGCTAGTTGTGGAAAATAAAGAGAATGATGTTCTACATATCTATGATTTATCTGGAAAAGAAATAACATCCTTAAATCTAGAAGGAACTGTCTATAACTTAATTGGTGATGGAGATTATGTCTTTGTTATATTAGGTGGACAATTAGTAAAAGTTTCATTGGATAACTATGAAAAGGATATCGTTGATGAAGGAGAAGCATATGTTTGTGAATCAAATGGATTGCTTTCGAGTTATACGATAGATGATTCATCTAATATGATGACATCGCATATCAAAGACTTTCATACAGGAGAAGTGAAATTAACATTGGAAAATCATATTATTGATTACTTTAATGATGAATTTATTTACACTACAACTGTAAATGAAGAACATACGAAATATCATATCTATGATTGGAATGGACAACTAATTAAAGAAATTGTTCCTTATGATAGTTTAGGAGAAAACATAGAAGGTGCGATGCCGATTGCGTTAAATGATTCAGAATATTCAACAATCGTTCGAATATGGCACAATCAAATCATTGGAAGTTGTTATGGAAATCAAGGGATGAGATATTTTAGTTGTGATCTAGATAATGGAAGTTGTAAATATATTGTTTCGTAAGGCATGTACTTGTATATGCCTTTTATAGTGAATTGTATGAAACCTCAGATTCTTTTAGAAAACTGTGTTAAACTTTATGCGATATGACAATGTTTAATGATACGATAGCGGCGATTGCGACCGCAAATGCAACTGGTGCAGTTTCAGTGATTCGAATTTCTGGAGATGATGCGATTGAGATTGCTGAAAAGTTAATAGGAAAAGATTTATCAAACAAAGATGGATATACGATTACGTATGGCACAATCAAAGAAAATGGAGAATCCATTGATGATGTTTTGGTATCTATTTTTAGAGCGCCTCGTTCTTACACAGGAGAAGATGTAATAGAAATAGGATGCCATGGTGGTTTATACATTACTAGAAAGATATTATCTTTGATCATCGGTAGTGGTGCACGTATGGCAAGACGTGGTGAATTTACTGAACGTGCTTTTTTGAATGGTAAGATGGATCTATCACAAGCTGAAGGTGTGAATGATTTGATCAATGCACGTGATGAAGTGAATGCGAAGAGTGCAATTCATTCTTTAAAAGGTTCTGTTTCTAAAATATTAAAACCATTAGAAGAAAATCTAACACAAATCATTTCGAATATCGAAGTGAATATTGATTATCCAGAATATGATGATGTTCATCAATTAACAGAAGAAGAAATCTTACCAATGGCAACAAAATGGTTAAATAACATTCATAAAATTATTGATGAAGCACAGAAAGCGGTAAATATTCGTGAAGGAATTGATACTGTTATTTTAGGTAGACCGAATGTAGGTAAATCATCTTTATTGAATGCACTATTAGAGGAAGATAAGGCAATTGTTACAGATATCGCAGGTACGACAAGAGATATTGTAGAAGGTACAGTTCGATTGGATGGCATCACTTTAAACTTGATTGATACAGCAGGGATTCATGAATCTGATGATGTTGTTGAAAAGATTGGTATTGATAAATCTCTACAAGCATTAGAAAAAGCAGAGCTTGTGATTGTTGTGTTGGATGGTTCACAAGAATTAACAGAAGAAGATCATCAGTTATTAACAATGACAGAAAATAAAAATCGTATCGTTGTATATAATAAGAAAGATAAATCAATTGTTCATAAAGGTATTTCTATTTCCGCAATCAATGGTGATGTTAATGAATTAATAGATGCAATCAAACAAAAGTATGAGAATGAATTGTATTTGGCAACAACAGACACTTTAAATAATGAAAGACAAATTGGATTAGCTTTACAAGCAGAATCCAGTATGCGTAATGCGTTACAGACATTAGAAGATGGAATGGAATTAGATTTGGTTACAATTGATTTAGAAAAAGCTTGGACTTCTTTAAAAGAAATCACAGGTGAAGTTGGAAAAGAAGATTTATTAGATGAAATCTTCTCTAGATTTTGTTTGGGTAAGTAATATGGATGAAATACAGTATTTAGATTCTCATGCACATTTAATGGGAGAAGAATTTCAAGATGATCTTGAAGATGTAATGAATAAATGTAATGAAAAGAATGTAAAACACATTATGATTATTACATTAAATAAGGATGAAGCACTACGTGCAATTGAATTTGTAAAAAGAGATCCTGAAAGATATGTGATTGCCACAGGTATCTTTCCAGAAGATGTGGATAAAATTACAGAACAAGATTGGAATGATTTTGTTGAGATTGCCTCAAGAAAAGAAATTTCTGTTATTGGGGAAATTGGTCTTGAATATCATTGGGTAAAAGATATAGAAACAAGAAATAAACAAAAAGAATTATTTATCAAACAAATTCAATTAGCACAATCTTTGCATAAACCAATTGCGGTACACTCAAGAGATGCAATACAAGATACATTTGATATTATGAAACAATATCAAACACCAGGATTATTACATTGTTTTTCCGGTACAAAAGAAATGGCAATTGAATTCAATAAACTAGGATATTATATTGCCTTAGGTGGAGCTTTGACATTTAAAAATGCACGCCATGCGGTTGAAGTAGCACAAACAATTGATGAGAAATATTTATTAACAGAAACAGATTGTCCATATATGTCTCCTGTTCCGGTACGTGGGACAAGGAATGATCCTTCCAATATTCCATATATCTTACAAAAGATGGCTGAAGTAAGAAATGTATCAGAAGAGCATATGGCGAAAGTTGTTATGGATAATTGGCAGAGGTTTCTACAATGCAAGTAAAGAAAAAGATTCAAGAAGTCATCGTTGTAGAAGGACGACATGATACGGAAAAATTAAGAAAGTATTTTGATTGCGATACGATTGAAACTGGTGGAACAAGTTTAGGTGAAGATGTTTTAGAAAGAATCAAACACGCACAAAAGAGTCGTGGTGTGATTGTGTTTACAGACCCAGATTCCCCGGGAAATAGAATTCGTAATGCGGTCAATCAATATGTTCCTGGTTGTAAAAATGCATTTGTGATGAAAAAAGATGCAAAGACAGATAAAAAAGTTGGCGTAGAACATGCGGAATTTGATGTATTAAACGAAGCACTAGAAAATCTAATGACATATCAAGATGTTGAAACAACTCTCACAATGAATGATATGATAGAATTAGGTTTGACGGGAGAAGCAGATAGTTCTACATTAAGAGATAAAGTCGGAGAATATTTTCATATTGGTAGTGGAAACGCAAAAACAATGTTAAGAAGAATGAATTTTCTACATCTCACAAAAGAAAAAATAAGACAGGTTATAGAAGGATGACAAAATTTATATCAACACCATCACGTACAAAAGAAATATTAGAGAAATATGGAATCCATGCGAAAAAAGGTTTTGGACAGAATTTTTTAGTGGATCCAATTATTGTGGAAAGATGCGCCAAAGAAGCACATTGTGAAGGTGCTGTAATTGAGATTGGACCTGGTATAGGTTCTTTGACAGAACAATTAGCGATTTATTCTCAGAAAGTAGTAGCTTATGAAATTGATGAATCATTACCACCAATCTTAGAAGATACTTTATCTGCTTATGATAATGTAGAAATTATCTTACAAGATTTCTTGAAGGCAGATGTAAAAGAAAAAGTGAATGAATTAAAAGAACAATATGGACAAGTTACTGTATGTGCGAATCTTCCTTATTATATAACTTCACCTGTCTTGTTTAAGATATTTGATATTGGAGATGCGATTCCATATATTACAGTCATGATGCAGAAGGAAGTTGGTGATCGTTTTATTGCCAAGCCAAATGATAGTGAATATGGTGCATTATCTGTAGAAGGACAATATTTATATGATGTGAAGAAACTATTTACTGTTCCGGGGAGAAGCTTTAATCCATCTCCTAAGGTAGATAGCGTCATCATTCAATTCTCAAGAAAAGAGAATGTTGATCTAACAATCAATTTGAATGATTTCTTTGAATTTGTAAGAGCCTGTTTTAAACAAAGAAGAAAAACACTCTATAATAACTTAAAAGAATATTTAAAAGACGCAGATAAAACAAAACAAGTAATGGAGTCTGTAAATGTTCCTCTTGGTGTAAGAGCACAGGAATTAGATGTTGATACATTGAAACGATTGTATGAGGCAAGTTTATGAAAGAAAGAGCATACGCAAAAATTAATCTATGTCTTGATGTAGCGAGTAGAAGAGATGATGGATATCATGAATTAAAGATGATTATGGTTCCGATTGATTTTTATGATTTATTAGAAATGAATCCTGCAAGAGAAACAACACTTTCTTTAAATCGAAGTTATCTTCCAGTAAATGATAAAAATACAATCATCAAGGCAATCAATGTCATGAAAGAAAGATATCATTTTGACTTAGGATTTGAATGTATCCTAAAAAAGCATATTCCAACACGTGCAGGCCTTGCTGGGGGAAGTGCAGATGCGGCAGCGGCTATTCGTATCATCAATCGCATGTTACGTTTGAATATGAGTGAAGAAGATATGATTTCTGTTGGAAAAGAAGTTGGCGCAGATGTTCCATTTTGTTTAATTAATAAACCAGCATATGTAGAAGGCATTGGAGAAATCATTTCGCCATTTCCTTGTATCGCAGACTTTGATATTTTATTAGTGAAACCAAGAAAAGGTGTATCCACAAAAGAAGCATTTGAAATCGTAGATAGCACAGAACCTTATCATCCTGATTGTCAAAAGATGAAAGACGCACTTATGACTGCGGATTATCAAGGTGTATTAGATGCGTTAGGAAATAGTTTAGAAGATGCCGCTATTCAACTTGTTGAAGATATTCGAAACGTAAAAGAAGAACTAACAAGTAGAGGATTTGATGGTGTATTGATGTCTGGTAGTGGTTCTACTGTGTTTGGTATCACAAGAGATAAAACATTATTAAATGAAACAATGATGGATCTAAAAGATAAGAAATATTTTGTTCGTAAAACAAGAATCGTAGATTCTAGAATGGGGAGATAGAAATGAAAAACGCAATTATTATGGCGGGTGGTAAAGGCACAAGAATGAAGTCTGAACTACCTAAAGTATTACATAAGATATTAAATGAACCAATGGCAAAACTTGTAATTGATTCATTGAAAGAAGCTGGATGTGATAGAATCGTTACAATTGTTGGGTATCAACATGAACTTGTAGAAGAAGCTTTAAAAGGACAATGTGAATTTGCGGTCCAAGAACCACAACTTGGTACAGGTCACGCTGTTATGCAGGCGAAACAAATTGAAAATGAATCTGGTATTACAATCGTAGCTTCTGGTGATTGTCCTTGTGTTAGAAGTGAAACATATAAAAAGTTATATGAACAATTAGGTGATGCGGATATGGCAGTTCTTACAACAATACCAGATGATAATGGTGCGTATGGAAGAATCATTCGTAGAGAAGATGGTACAGTTGAAAAAATCGTTGAATTTAAAGATGCAAGTGAAGAAGAAAAGAAAGTAAAAGAAATCAATACTGGTATTTATGCATTCAAGAATGCATCTTTGTTTGAAGGACTAAAATTAATCAAAAATGATAACGCACAACATGAGTATTATTTAACAGATCTAGTAGAAATCTTACAATCTTTAGGGAAGAAAGTGATTGCCATCCCATGTGACGATTGGCATGAAGTAGAAGGTATCAATGATTGTGTAGCACAAGCTGAAGCGTCTGAATATCTAAGAGATAGAATCAATCTACATTGGATGAAAGAAGGCGTTACACTCGTAGATCCTAAAAATACATATATTGGTCCAAAGGTTACATTTGGTCATGATGTGATTGTTCATCCAAATACATATTTATATGGAACAACTACAGTAAAAGACAATACAGAAGTATACCCTGGAACATACGCAGTTGATAAGGAACTATAATGTTATATTTAAAACAAGCAAACGTATCTGATATCCAAAAAGAATATGATGTAATTACCAATTTGCCTCTAGATGAAAATGGTTTTACAAATGAATATACAAATTGTACGTTTGAAGAATTCAAAAATAAGATATTACCATCCTTCATCAATGCATCTAAAGGTATTGATTTAAGAGTTGGATATGTACCAGATACAACATATTTCTTGTGGGATGATGATCATATTGTTGGTGTATTTTATTTCAGACATTATTTGAATGAATGGTTAAAAGAAAATGCTGGTCATATCGGATATTGTGTATTAAAAGATTGTCGTGGGAATGGATATGCCACAGAAGGATTACATCTATTACTAGAAGAAATTAAAGATACAGTTCAAGAAGATGAAATCTATTTATCTTGTCATAAAGATAATCCTGCATCTTTTAAAACAATGTTAAATAATGGAGGATATCTTCACCATGAAGATGATGAAGAATACTATGTTAGAATTCCGTTAAAGTAAATGAAAAGTCAAAAGAGAATTGTTTGGTAACAGTACTCTGTTGACTTTTTTTTGTAGGATTTTATTATGTGATTAACAACAGTATTAGTCTCACTAACAAATCGAATTTTTTAAAGAAATGAGGAGGATGTTATGAAAAATAAGAGGTTTATAATTATGGTTTTGGCGTTTATGTGTGCTTGTTCGACAGAAAAGACTTTAGATTCTTCTGTAAGTGTAGAAGAAACAACACCAACTCCAATATCAAAAATCTTAAAAGAAGAAGATTGGCAAACAATCACTACAAATGGAATAGAGATACAATATTCTCAATTTGAATCGCTATTTCTTATGGAAGTAGATACGAAAGATTTATCTGAAGTAAAGGAATTGGAAGAGTTTCAAGATATTAGTAGGTTAAAAGTACAATATCTTTTAACATCAAAAAAGTATGGAGAATTGTTTGTCTTTGATGTAACAGATGAAGAATCTGTTTTGTATGGATGTGAAATCAAGAAGAATGAAATTCAAAATATTGAAGTGTATTCTTTGGATGTCACAAAAGCTCCAAATCGTTTCATTCCTCTAACAAATGAATTATTTTCCATCATTCAAGATGTCATTGTGTTTAATGAAGACTAAAAAAAGAACTTTCTGTTATGGAAAGTTCTTTTGATGATTATGCTTCTACAGCTTCTTTGTTAGACGCAATAACAAATGGTGTATAAATCAATGTGGAAGCTCCAATGATGATTACAAGCTGCCATACTGCACCCATAATATTACCGCCAGAGGCTAAGAATCCAAAGATACCAGCAGGCGTTGTCCAAGGTACATCAATTACATATAAAGGACATAGACCTGTTGATTGAACAACATAACCTAGGATAACAGTAGCGAGTGGAGCTAAGAAGAATGGAATACCTAATAGTGGGTTCATTACCATTGGGATACCAAAGATAACTGGTTCGTTGATGTTGAAGATTCCACATGGTAGAGATAGTTTTGCGATTGCTTTATAATCTTCACGTTTAGAGAAAAGTAATATCGCAATCAATAAACCAATTGTAATACCTGCACCAGATGGGTTGAACCAACCGGATACGAATGGACTCGCAATCAAGTTATATCCACTTTCAGCGTTATAATAAACACCAGAAGCAGTAACGCCTGTACCTGCTTGGTATAGCTCTAAGTTTTGTGCCATCATCTTTGTCATGAATGGTGTTACAACAGCACCTAATACGTTAGAACCATGAATACCAAACCACCATAATAGTTGCATCAACATGATAATGACACAATATCCAGGTAGACCTGTCATGATAGCTTCAATTGGTTTCATGATAGTTGAAATGATATCGAATACTGTTAAACCAAATAATGAAGCGATGAATCCAATGATGGAAACAATCAATACTGTAATAATTGTAGGAAATAATACAGCGAATGATTGAGATACGTTTGGTGGAACTGAATCAGGCAAACTGATTTTTAATTTACCAGAATCAACAAGTTTCACATATAACAATGTAGCTAAGATACCAACTAATAACGCTACAAATAAACCAGTTGCGCTTGTATAAGATGAAGATACTACAGAAGAAATCGTGACTGTTTCTCCACTATCTGTTGTTGTGGAAGCTGTTGTGTTGATCAATGTAACAAATGAAGCAATTGCGACAGCTGGAACTGTTTTATCATTTCCATGCCCAATATTTTCAGCGTAACGCATAGCGACTAATACGCAGATTGAAACTGCCATAAAGTTCATACAACCATAGTTAGCAGTTGTAAAGATTGGTGTTAAAGATTCTAAGAATGATAAACCAGGTACATTCGCTAAAGAAATGTAGTAAATCAATTCTCCAGTTTTAGGATCAGTTACACCTCCTGTTTGACATACAACGTATTGGATCAATGTGCAAAATGCACCCCAAATGACAACAGGCATGTTATCAATAAATGCATCTTTGATTGCGGAAAGAACCGCGTTTTGTTGCATCTTCCCTGCTAAAGTGAGAAGACCATTCATGAATTTGTCTTTCATTTCAATTCCCCTTTCAGAATGAAGTAACATTCATGATGAAAATTTTACAACAAACAATGTAAGGAAATCCACTAAATTTTTCATAAATTAAAAAATATTTAAAAAAATCAAAAATAAAATCAGAAATATAAAGAAAATCCGAAAATTATTTTGAGAAATCAAAATAAAATTCAAATAATAATAAAATCCATGAATTTTAACTTTGTTAAGTCATTTTATGAGTTATTTAGTATAATATTAAAAAGATAAAGTCAAAATGACTATAAGAGGATGAAATGAAGATTGTATTAAAAGACCTAACAAAAGTATTTCAATCTTATGAAAAGAAAGCATATCCAGTTACAGCAGTGGATCATTTTAGTTTTGAAATCCCAGATGGAAAATTAGTTGCGCTTTTAGGACCTAGTGGATGTGGAAAAAGTACAACATTAAATATGATCTGTGGTTTAGAAGAACCAACAGAAGGACAAATCTATTTTGGTGATCAAGATATCACAAATGTTCCTGTTGAAAAAAGAGATGTTGGCATGGTGTTTCAAAGCTATGCATTATATCCACATTTAACAGTGAAGAAGAATATTTTATTTCCTTTAGAAAATAGAAAAGGAAAAGATAGATTATCCAAAGAAGTGATGGAAGAAAAAGCAATGCACGTTGCCAAGCTAGTCCAAATAGAAAACTTGATGGATCGTAAACCTTCTGAATTATCTGGTGGTCAACAACAACGTGTAGCGATAGCTAGAGCGTTAGTAAAAGAACCTAAGGTTTTATTATTGGATGAACCATTGAGTAACTTGGATGCACGTTTGCGTTTATCCACAAGAGAAGAAATTCGTAGAATTCAAAAAGAAACAGGTATTACAACAGTATTTGTAACACATGATCAAGAAGAGGCTATGTCTATTTCTGATTTAATGGTCGTTATGAAAGCTGGGGTTCTTCAACAAATTGATAGACCACAAAAGATTTATGATAATCCAAAGAATTTATTTGTTGCGAAGTTCCTAGGAACACCGGCAATCAATGTATTCAATGGATATATTAAAGATCACCAATTGTATATTGGAAATGACTCTATTATGGATGTAAATGTAGATGATAGAGATGTCATTGTTGGAATTCGTCCAGAAGGATTTGAAAAAGATGAAATGGGTCATTTTCAATGCCAATTAAAACGTATTGAAAAGTTAGGTAGAGATACAAGTGTAATTTGTGAACATGAAGGTATGCAAGGTGAATATGTAAGAATGATCGTTCCTTCTGAAACAAAAATCGATACAAAATTAGATGCGATTTCATTCAATATCAAACCAAATAAACTATTCTTATTTGATGTAGAAAAGGAAGAAAGAATTCCTTTTGAGGCAGAGTGATGAATAAACAAAAATCACATGCATGGTTATATTTACTTCCTTCATTGATATTGTTAGGAATATTCATGATTTATCCTTTATTTGATGTATTGATCTATTCATTTCAAGAAGGATATAATTCTGCATCACAAACATATTTTGGAATTGGTTTATACAACTATTCTTATGTTCTACATGATACGTATTTTTTACAAGCTGTTAAAAATACATTCTTATTAGTCATTATTACTGTTCCATCAAGTACATTATTAGCACTGTTGATATCATTAGCTTTGTCTTCTGTGAAAAAGATCAAGGATTTATATCAAACGATTTATTTCTTACCATACGTCACAAATACACTAGCAGTTGGATTGGTTTTTATGATTTTGTTTAAGAAAACTGCGTATTCAGATGGATTAATTAATATATTGATTCAATTCTTTGGAGGAAATAGTGTTGATTTTATAGATGGGCCTTATTGGGCGAAGATGCTAGTGATGTGTATTTATACGATTTGGATCGTTTTACCTTTTAAGATTCTTATCTTAACAAGTGCATTGGCTTCTGTAGATAAAAATCTATATAAAGCTGCAAGAGTAGATGGAACAAGCCCTTTCCGTACATTCTGGAAAATCACTTTACCAATGATCATGCCAATGATTTCATATTTGGTCATTACTGGTTTTATCGGTGCTTTTAAAGCATATAGTGATGAAGTTGCGATATTTGGTACAAATTTAAACGCAGCTGGAATGAATACGATCGTAGGTTATGTATATGATATGTTGTATGGAAATAGTGGTGGATATCCATCCTATGCTTCTGCGGCTGCACTCATTTTATTCGCAATCGTTTTAACAATAACAGTTATTAATTTATTAGTATCTAATAGAGGTGTTCAACATGAATCATAAATTAAAAAAGATAGGTGTTCATGTATTTTTGACACTTTGGGCAATCATTGTTTTGTTTCCTTTCTATTGGATGGTATTAACTTCTTTTAAGAGTTATGGAAGTTACAATGCGGAATATATTCCTAAATTGTATACATTAGCACCAACGATTGAGAATTATATTTCAGCATTCACACAAGTTGATCTTACCAAGTATTTTTCAAACACATTGATCTTTACGGTTTTGACAACAGGTATCATGTTGTTTGTGACAATACTAGCTGCTTATGCTTTTGCGAGATTGAAGTTTCAAGGAAAGAATATTGTATTTACATTATTTCTATCTTTGATGATGATACCAAATGAACTAGTTGTGATTACAAATTTTGTTACGATAACGAATTGGAATCTAAGAAATACATTTCTTGGATTGATATTACCATCTATCACATCAGTCTTTTATATTTATCTTTTGAAAGAAAACTTTGAACAAGTTCCAGAAGAATTATATAAAGCCGCAAAAGTTGATGGATTAAGTGATTGGGAATATTTATGGAAAGTATTGTTGCCAATCTGTAAACCAACTATTGTGACTGTAACGATATTAAAAGTTGTGGAATGTTGGAATAGTTATGTATGGCCTAGATTGATTACGGATGATGCAAGCTATTATCTTGTATCTAATGGAATTCAAGAAATTCGTGAAAATGGATTTGGTAGAGAAAATATTCCAGCGATGATGGCAGCTGTTGTAGTGATTTCTGTTCCACTCATTATCTTATTTATTATCTTTCATAAGAAGATCATGGAAGGCGTCGCTAGAGGAGGAACAAAAGGATGAAGAAAATAATCAAACTTTTGTTGTGTGGAATTTTACTTGTAACAACAGGTTGTCATGGTAGTCAAACAACTTCGCAATTTGTATTACCAGATTCTTTTGATGAAACAAAAACATATGAAATTACGTTTTGGGCAAAAAATGATACAAACAAAAATCAAACAGCAATCTATAAACAAGCAATTGAAGATTTTGAATCTTTGTATCCAAATATCAAAGTGAATCTAAAACTTTATACAGATTATTCAAAAATATACAATGATGTCATAACAAACATCTCTACAAACACAACACCAAATGTATGTATTACCTATCCAGATCATATCGCAACATATCTATCTGGAAGTAACACAGTTGTTCCGTTGGATTCATTAATAAATGATGAAAAATATGGACTTGGTGGAAGTGAAGTGAAATATGATTCTGTAACAAAAGATGAAATCATTTCGGAATATTTAGAAGAATGTAAGTTAGATGATACCTATTATGCATTACCATTTATGCGTTCTAGTGAAGTTGTTTATATCAATGCGGATTATGTTCATGAATTAGGTTATGAAATACCCGATGTATTAACTTGGGATTATATCTTTGAAGTATCAGAAGCCGCAATGAAAAAGAATGATGATGGCACATATGCGTTGAATGGACAAAATGTTATGATTCCATTCATCTATAAGAGTACAGATAATATGATGATTCAAAAAAAAAAAAAAAAAGGAGCATCATATTCTGAGGAAGATGGAACAATTGAAATCTTTAATGATGATACAAAAGAAATCTTAGGTATGATAGCGAAGCACGCAGAAACAGGAGCTTTCTCAACCTTTAAGATTTCATCGTATCCCGCAAACTTCTTAAATGCAGGACAATGTGTATTCGCAATTGATTCCACTGCAGGTTCTACTTGGATGGGAAGTGAAGCACCATTATCAGATATCGCGGAAGAAAATAAGATACAATTTCAAACGGAAGTTAGAATGGTTCCACAATATGATACTGAAAATCCTTATATGATATCGCAAGGACCATCTATTTGTATCTTTAATAAATCTGGTTCCAATGAAGTATTAGCGTCATGGTTATTCGCACAATACTTGTTAACAAATGATGTACAAATTGGTTATTCGGAAACTGAAGGCTATGTTCCTGTAACTTCAAAAGCTAGAAATACAGAAGACTATCAAACTTATTTAAATAGTGAAGGTACAGATAATGAAGACCATTATTCTGTGAAGATCGAAGCGACAAAAATCTTGTTAAAGAATGTAGAACATACATTTACAACAGCTGTATTTAATGGATCTGCATCTTTAAGAGATGCGGCAGGAGCGATGATAGAAGATACGGTAAAAGCTGTACGGCGTCATCAAACAGTAGATGATGCATTTATAGAAGAAGAATTTTCGAATGTGAATTCTTTGTATCGATTGGATCAATTATCACAAACAACAAATACAAATACACCACTGCCAACAACAGCGAAAATATTGTTGATAAGTTTAATTGTTGCGTGGATTGGTATTCTAATAGTTATTATTTCTAGAAAGATTCATCAGAAAAAGTCTAGAATTAATATAGAAAGTTGAAAAAGGAGAAGAAAGAAATGAAAAAAATTTTATCAACTGTTCTTACTGTAGCGTCTTTATCCCTAGTAGGATGTGCTACAACAACAAGCTCTTCTGCATCTACAAGTGCAACTGCAGAAGCAATTATCGAAGATGGAACTAAGAGTGAAGGTGTTATGACTTATGCAGAATATTGCGACGCTGCAATTGATTCTGAAGTAACAATCGAAGCTTACGTTCAAGCCAAACAAGGTTGGTGGGAAGATAATGGAGTAGGACAAGCAACTGTCTATACACAAGATCAAGATGGTGCTTACTTCTTATATAACTTACCAATGAGTGAAGAAGATTATGACAAGTTAACAGAAGGAACAAAGATCAAGGTAACAGGTTATAAGTCTGAATGGAGTGGTGAAGTAGAAATCACAGACGGAACTTTTGAAATTGAAGAAGGAAGTTTTGTGGCTGAAGCAGAAGATGTAACAAGTTTATTAGCTGATGAAGATTCTTTGATCAAACATCAAAATGAAAAGGTTTCTTTTAAGGGATTGACAGTTTCTGCTAGCAAAGACGCTGATGGAAAAGAAGTAGCTTATTTATACAACTATGATGGTTCTGGAACACAGGGTGATGATTTATATTTCAATGTTGATCTAGATGGTAACACATATACATTCACAGTTGAATCTTATCTTTGCGGAAAAGATACAGATGTATATAAAGCTGTAGAAAACTTAAAAGTTGGAGATACGATTGATTGTGAAGGTTTCCTCTATTGGTATAATGGAGTAAATCCACACATCACAAGCGTAACAGTGAAGTAAATTAGAAGGCATCCGAAAGGGTGCTTTTTTTGGAACAAAATTTCAAACTATTTTGTGTATGATTGATGTATGAAAATCGCATTTTTTGATATAGATGGAACATTACTAGATGTTCCCAATGGTTTAAACAAACCTACAGAATTAACAGTTACTACATTACATAACTTTCAAAAAGAAGGAAATTTAATTTTCATCGCAACCGCAAGAGGAAAAGTTCCGCAAGTTATTAAGGATATTGGCTTTGATGGATATATCTGTAACGATGGACATTACCTCATATATCATGATGAAGTGATATTAGATGAACTATTCTCTAAAGAACAAGTGCATCAACTAAGAGAAGCTTATCTTAAAACAAATGGAAAAGCTATCTTTGATGGACATGATGGATGTTGGTGTGACTGTGCGAATGAATCACTTCAAATCAAACATCGTCAAATGTTCC
Organism: Lachnospiraceae bacterium; assembly: GCA_963659075.1. Classification (GTDB taxonomy): domain Bacteria; phylum Bacillota_I; class Bacilli_A; order Erysipelotrichales; family Erysipelotrichaceae; genus Bulleidia. The sequence continues at coordinate 16,409 of CAVKTV010000020.1, forward strand.
ATGGAACAAGTAATAAACCAGAAAATCTAGTAGAAAATTTTAAAGATGAACAAGTACAAGCAATTAGTTCTTGTGTATTATTTTCAAATTCAGAAGATATGTGGAATTGTTATCATTTATTAGAAGATGATTTCACAATGATTCCTTATGATTCAGGATTAATACGAATGGATGTTTATAACAAAGGTTATACAAAAGGAACAGCTTGCCAAGCAATGTATCAAAGATTAAACATTGATTATGAAGATACATATGCGTTTGGAGATGGTGTAAATGATATTGAAATGTTAAAACTCGTAAAACATGGAGTTGCGATGGGGAATGCTTCCAAACAAGTACAAGACAAAGCATCTTTTGTGACAGAATCGGTATTAAATGATGGAATTACAAAATACTTCAATGAATACATTTATAAGAAAAACAGATAGATAAGATTCAATAATTGGTTTTAACTATCTTATTGAATGCATTACAGTATTGTCAAAAGGAGAATCATATGAGTATTACAGATAACGCAAAAAAATATTTTGAAAAGATGTTTCCTGATTTAGAACCATCTTTGGTTGAAACGGATCCAGAATTCGCTGAATTGTTTGAGAACTTTGCCTTTGATGAAGTCGTCAATCAAGATGGTTTAGATGATCGAACAAGATTCATCGCAATCTTAGCAGCGTTACATGGTTGTCAAGGAATTGATATTTATCATGAAATGTTAAAAGCAGCATTAAATTTTGGAGTAACGCCTATAGAAATTAAAGAGATTACATATCAAGCGACTGCGTATTTAGGAATTGGACGTACTTTTCCATTCTTAAAGGCAAATAATGAAGTATTTCAAGAACAAGGGATTCCTTTACCTTTAGAACCACAATCTACAACGACTAGAGAAACAAGATTACAAGCAGGTAATCAAGTGCAAATTGATATCTTTGGAGAACAAATGAAAGGTTTTTATGAAAAAGGACCTGAAGAAAGTGTTCATATCAATAAGTGGTTAGCAGGTAACTGTTTTGGTGATTATTACACGAGAAAAGGATTGACGTATAACCAAAGAGAAATGATCACGTTTTGTTTTTTAGTAGCACAAGGTGGTTGTGAACCACAATTAACAGATCATTCTGCAGCGAATATGAAAATTGGAAATGATAAACAATTTCTTATTAAAGTTTTGTCACAATGTATGCCATACATCGGCTATCCAAGAACACTAAATGGTTTACGCTGTATTAATAATGCATGTAAGTGAGTTTATCTGAAAAAGATAAACTTTTTTTAAGGGATTTTTCAAATTCTTGTGAATAGTATATTAAGGAGAGATTAATATAGTATGAAAAATTTTGAAGATTT
>CAVKTV010000021.1:0-17698 GCA_963659075.1 Lachnospiraceae bacterium
CTTTATGTTCTTTTAATGTTTTCTTCATATCAATGACTCTTTGATTTCTACTTCCTCTAAAATAAAGAGAAAGATCTTTTTCATCAATCACAAAAGGTCCATCCACAAGAACATCAATATACGATAACATTTCATCTGTTACTTCTGTATATTTTCTACCGCCTTCAATTAAATCTAAATCATAGATAAAACCTGTATATGCCCAAATATCTTTTTCAGGTAATTCTTCTTTCATTCTTCTTAATAAAGAAATGATAGCTCTCTGATTACTAGGTTCAAATGGATCACCACCTAATAGTGTTAATCCTTGAATATTTGGATTCGTTAATAATTGAATCAAATAATCTTCTGTATCTTTGGTATATTCCTTTCCATAACAAAAATCCCATGTTTCTGGTTGAAAACAACCTTCACAATAATTTGTACAACCACTACAGAATAATGTAACTCTTACACCTTCTCCATCTGCGATATCATAATTTTTTATATTTCCATAATACATATCATCACCTAGAAATATTCTAACACCATATGTGAAAGAACAGTAGGAAAAACAATTAATTTTCATATTTTCATGAATACCAAAAAAGAGCTTATTTATCTAATGTTTTTAGGTTGACGCTCTATGTGAATTGTAATAAACTTTCATTATATTGAAAAGATTTCAAAGGGGAAAGAAATGAAAAAATTAGGTAAAATTGCTAGTGCAGTTCTCGCAATTACACTTGCAGGTTGTACAGTTGGAGGTACAACCACAACAACATCAACAAACTCTGACACATCTTCAAACACAAGTGATACTTATACAGTAGGTATCCTTCAATTGGTACAACACCCTGCTTTAGACGCAGCTACAAAAGGATTCAAAGAAGTATTAACAGAAGAATTTGGAGACAAAGTTACATTTGATGAACAAAACGCTGCTGGTGACACAGCTACTGCCAATACGATTGCGGCTAGTTTAGTAAGTGAAAACTGTGATTTGATCTTAGCGAACGCAACTGCAGCTTTACAAGCAGTATCTTCCGCAACAAGTGACATTCCTGTTCTAGGAACAGCTGTTACAGACTATTCTGCAGCATTAAGCTTAAAAGACTATGATTCTTCTAAGGCAATTGGTACAAATGTTTCTGGTACATCTGATGGTATTTCTTATGAAGCTCAGGTTGAATTGTTCCCAGAACTAGTACCAAACGCTAAGACTGTTGGTATCTTATATTGTTCTGGTGAACCTAACTCTGTTGTACAAGCAGAAGAAATGGAAAAACAATTAACAAAAGCAGGATATGAAGTAAAACAATTTGCTTTCTCAGATACAAATGATATTGCTTCTGTAACACAAACAGCTTGCCAAGATTCTGATGTCATCTATATTCCTACAGATAACACAGCTGCTTCTTGTACAGAATCTATCAATAACATCGCTGAACCTGCTGGTGTTCCAATCATCGCTGGTGAAGAAGGTATCGCTACAGGATGTGGTATCGCAACATTATCCATCAGTTATTATGAATTAGGAAGACAAACTGGTGAGATGGCTGTTAAAATCTTAAAAGGTGAATCTAAGGTTTCTGAAATGCCTGTTGAATCACAAACAGATCTTACAAAAGAATATGTAAAATCTCGTTGTGATAAATTAGGTATTAAAGTACCAGATACATATACAGCTATTGAAGAATAATCCCTAACACAGGGATACCATATGGTGTCCCTGTTATTTTTATGAATGGAGGTTTATATGAATTTAGATATTAATACACTATTTGCTTCATTTCCTTCTGGAATCGCACAAGGTTTGTTATGGGGCATCATGGCATTAGGATTGTATATCACATTTAGAATGTTAAATATTGCGGATATGACAGTTGATGGAACATTTACAACTGGTGGTGCAGTTACTGTTATGTTGATCATCAATGGAATGAATCCTTGGTTAGCAATCGTTATTGCCTTTATCGCAGGTATCTTAGCTGGTTTAACAACTGGTATCTTACATACAAAGTTAGGTATCCCTGCTATTTTATCAGGTATCTTGACTCAATTTGCGTTATGGTCAGTCAATTTAGCTATCATGGGTTTTTCCGCAAACAAGGCAATCTCAGTTAACTCTTATGCATTAGCCATTTCTTCTAGATATGTTTCTAACGCAATTCTTACTGGACTTGTTTGTTCTATGATTGTTATCGCAATACTATATTGGTACTTTGGAACAGAACATGGATCCGCAATGCGTGCAACTGGTAATAATCCAGAAATGGCAAAAGCACAAGGTATCAACATCAATCGCATGAAAGTCATTGGTTTGGCTTTAAGTAATGGACTCGTAGCTTTAAGTGGTGGATTAATGGCACAATATCAAGGATTCGCAGATATCAATATGGGTAGAGGTGCTATCGTCATTGGACTTGCGGCAATCATCATTGGTGAAGTTGTAGCGGATATCATTGCTGGTAAGCATTCTAATTTCGCAGTTCGTTTAGGATTTATTGTTGTAGGTGGTATTCTTTACTATTTAGTCATCCAAATCGTATTATGGTTACGTTTGAATTCTAACTTATTAAAACTATTTACAGCAATCGTCGTAGCGATTTTCTTAGCTGTACCATATCTCATTTCTGTTTCAAAAGTTTCTTTCTCAAAAGCGTATAAAAATTCACTCAAGGAGGTCAAGTGATATGTCTAAAATGTTAGAAATCAAGAATTTATCAAAGACCTTCAACAAAGGAACAATCAATGAAAAACTCGCATTAGATCATATTGATCTAAGTTTAGAAGATGGTGACTTTGTGACTGTCATTGGTGGTAATGGAGCTGGTAAATCAACAATGTTGAACGCTGTAGCTGGTGTATGGCCAATTGATGAAGGTGCAATCATCGTAGATGGTCAAAATATTACTGGTCTACCAGATTTCAAACGTGCTTCTTTAATTGGAAGAGTATTCCAGGATCCAATGCTTGGTTCTGCTCCTGACATGCAAATCATCGAAAATCTAGCTTTGGCGCAACGTAGAGGAAAAAAGAGAACATTACGTTGGGGTGTTACAAAACAAGAAAAAGAAGACTACAAAGAACAATTAAAAATTCTAGGCTTAGGTCTTGAAGATCGTCTTACACAAAAAGTTGGTTTATTATCTGGTGGTCAAAGACAAGCTCTTACACTTCTTATGGCTTCATTAGAGAAACCAAAACTATTGTTGTTGGATGAACATACTGCTGCATTAGACCCTAAAACAGCTAAAAAAGTATTAGAAATTACTGAAATGATCGTTGAAAGAGATCATTTAACAGCACTTATGGTTACTCATAACATGAAAGATGCAATCCAAATTGGAAATCGTTTGATTATGATGTATAACGGTCATATCATGTTTGAAGTCAGTGGTGAAGAAAAGAAAAATCTAACGGTTGATCAATTAATGAAGATGTTCTCCCAAGCAGCTGGTGAGGAATTCGCAGACGATCAATCTTTATTAAATAAGTAATGAAAAAATGGAAATGAGTAATCATTTCCACTTTTTATTTTAGAATGCAAAGATATTGATTCCTAACGATTCATCATATTTGCGATCTACTTCACCTTCTATGATCTGTATCGTTATTTCACATGTAAAACTAACAACTGCACGATTTAAATGTCCTCCAACAACATGACATTCTTCATCCCCTGCACTCATATGAATATGAGAATAGTATTTATGATCTTTTGTATTGATCGTTCCTAACAAAGATACGATTTCATAGCTTCCTTGATAGGAATACGTATTATATGTCTTCTGTGCAGCGTCAAATACACCAACTGTAAAATCATTCGTCGCTCCAATACCACTCACACTAGCGAGTTTGATATTTTCTTTTATGGCAATTGTTTTGATTTCTTCAAGAATTTCTTCGCCTTTGTCAATTCTAGCAACGATTGTATTTTGAAATCTTTTAAATTCCATTTTTACTTACCTTCTAAAAAAGTAACTTCATCATTATTCTTTAGCACTTCAAGAATGAGTTCTTCTCCCTTAGCCAAATGACCTAAATAGTTTCTTTGACCATCATTTTCAAATGGAATTCTAACGATTTGAATTTCTCCAGCATAATGTTGATAGTTATTGTTAACAATCAATACATCCCCTACTTCAAACATTTCTTTTTCGCATTTTCTAAAAGGAACATCTGGTTGAACCATTCTACCTGTTCTACTTCTCCAAATCCATTCAGAAGAATCTCCCATATCTAATTGTGGGAACATATCAAACAATTGATACTTTTCTGTATCTGTTACTTCAGAATCCACAACAACACGAAGTTTACGGTCTTCACTTCTATCTCTATCAGCCCATCCATATACTTTAAACATTTCATAAACAGGTGATTGTTCAATTGGTCTTACATCTTTTTGTACTTCAATCAAAGATTCCATTTCTTCTTCTGTAGCGAATGCATTCCCAATCCAAACCATATCTACATTACCAGTCGCTTCAATAATACGTGCTTGTGTATCAATTGGTAACTTTCTTAATCTTTCTACTGTTGGTAGACCATAATCTGCATTCCATACACCAGTCGCTTCAGGATTTAAGGATGAGATAAATGCTTGTACAGGATAACCATACTTCTTTAAGATAGCGTTAGTTTCTAAGAAATCTTTCCATTTCAAGCCTGTATATGGTTGTGGATAGAAGTTATGTCCTAATAACACTCTTTCCTTTGGTACACCATGTTCTTCAAAATAAGCTAATTCACTCGCAAAATTACCAGAAGCATTAAACATGATAGAAATGTTATAAGGGTTGTTTACTAATACAAGATCCTTTTCTGCCCCAAATGGCATATCCATTCTCATCACATCACATCCAATATCATGCATCAAAGATACATCATCATATGTAACTCCCATCTTCTTCAAGAATGGTGGATTTAAATCCAATACAACTTTAATAGAATATTCATGAGCAATCTTAATAAATTCTCTAAAATAATCTAATACTTCTTCCTTTGTACCTTCTACAGAAAACATACTAGAAAATACATATTCACATCCATATTTACTAGCTTTTTCTAAATACGCTTGAATATCTTCAAGACTTTCAATATCTGGATAAACAGAAACACCAAATGATTTTAATTTCATAAAATACCTTCTTTCTCTAACAATATTCTATCTTATATCTCTACTACATTCATAGTACTTTTTTCATGAATTCCATTAAAAATTATGTATGATTTTCAAGTTATATACGATATGATTATTGCATCGAGGAAACAATATGAAATACAAAAAAATTAAAATTCAATGGGAGAAAAATCCAAACTTTTTAAATCGTACTTTATTAGTACGTAATGATGTAGATTTATTCACATTAGGTGTAATTGTTTTAGAATCTATGTGTGCTTTATTTGAGGATGAATTCGCTATTAAAGACCATAAACATTTATATGCATTATTACCTGAACACGCAGAATTTATTTTTCCAGATGAGAATAGAAAATATAAAAATATTGAAGATTCTGGATTAAAAGATTTATCGAATCAATTCCAATTGATTTACAGTGATTTTGAAGAACCATATGTATTTGATTGTGAAATAGTTGAAGAACAAAATAAAGAAGGCAATCAATATGCATATTTGATTGATGGTAAGTGTAGATGTTTATTTGATGATAACAGTAAACTTTTAGATCAATACGCAAAAGGTAAAGTAAAAAAATCATCTACGTTCATAGACTTAATGGATAAAACATCATTTCCACCAACAAACATTTCATTTGATCAACTAAAAGAAATTGAAGATTTTAATCTAGAATTCGAACAAGAAATCTTCAATGATGGAATGGATGAAACTCTACCAGATTTTGTTGAAGATATTTGTGAACAATATAAATCTGATTATGTAGATGAAGATTTTGATGATGATTATTATGAAGATGATGACTTCTTTGATGAGGATGACGATGATCATTCTAGATTCATCAAAAGCATTACAGAAGTATGTTTTGGAATCACACTTTACCAAATAGAAAATATCCCTTTTGTTCAGAAGAAATTCGAACAATTATCCAAAAAACATTCCGAAGAAGAAGCTTTCTTACTCATCTCTCAAGTCATATCACATGAATTAGAGAATATTATTACAGGTGATTACTTCGAAGAAAACAAAGAATACGAAAGGAAAATCAAAAATATAAAATGAAAAAAGTATTAATTACAGGTGCGAGTGATGGTATTGGAAAGACAATTGCGTATGCATTAGATAAAGAAGGATATTCTTTATATTTATTTGGTAGAACTCAGTCTAAGATGGATGCATTAGAAATCAAACATCTCGCAAAAAAATATACATTTGATATGCAAGATCAAAATGCATTAAATGATGCCTTAGAAGATATTCAATCACTTGGTGGTGTTGATATTCTAATCAATAACGCTGGCTTCAATGCAGGTAAAGCAGAAGTGAAAGATATTTTAGTATCTGATTTACAAGCAATGTTTGATGTGAATACGATTGCCCCAATGATTTGTATTCAGAAATGTATTCCTTCTATGTTAGAAAGAAAAGAAGGAATGATCATTAATATTCTATCTTCTTGTTGTTTGTTTAATAATCCAAACAATGGTGGTTATACCGCAAGTAAAAATGCTTTTGAATCTCTTTCAAAGATTCTATTAAAAGAAGTCAAAGATCAAGGTGTTAAAGTATTAGATGTTTATCCTGGTGGTGTTGATACAAGTTTCAGAACATTAGATAGACCAGATTATTTAAGACCCGAAACAATTGCCAAACATGTTGTATATGCCATTGAGAACAATGAAGATGGCATGATTCAAGAAATCGTAGTTCGTCCTGTTGTAGAAAGTAACTTTTAAAAAGAGGTTTTGTGAAAAAAACCTCTTTTCTTCTTATAGATGTAATACTCTTTCTTTGATTTCTTGTGTTCTTCCTTGGTTCCAGAATTGTGTACCAATATAACCACAAGTTCTTCTAGCTACGTTCATCTTGTTTTGATCTGTATTACCACAATTTGGGCATTTCCAAATCAACTTCTTATTTGCATTTTCTTCAATTTGAATTTCACCAGTATATCCACAAACTTGGCAATAATCACTCTTTGTATTCAATTCAGCATACATAATTGTATTATAAATATGTTTCATCAATTGTAATACAGCTTGTACGTTATTCTGCATGTTTGGTACTTCAACGTAAGAAATTGCTCCACCTGGAGATAATTCTTGGAACTTACTTTCTTCTGTTAGTTTATCAAACGCATTGATTTCTTCAGTAACATGAATATGGTAAGAGTTTGTAATGTAGTTCTTATCCGTTACGCCTTTGATAATGCCAAATCTTTCTTGTAGGCACTTCGCAAACTTATATGTTGTTGATTCCATTGGTGTTCCATAAACAGAGAAATCAATATTTGTCATTTGTTTCCACTTATTACAAGCATCATTCAAATGCTTCATAACAGCTAACCCAAACTTTTCACCCTCTGGTGTTGTATGAGATAGACCAGTCATATAGCGAACACATTCTGCTAGTCCTCCATATCCTAAAGAAATTGTAGAGTAACCATTGTATAGTAACTTATCAATTGTTTCACCCTTCTTTAATCTAGCGATTGCGCCATATTGCCATAGAATAGGCGCTACATCACTTGGTGTTCCCTTTAATCTTTCATGACGAATCATTAACGCTCTATAACATAGATCTAATCTTTCATCAAAGATATCCCAGAACTTCTTCATATCTTTCTTAGAAGAACAAGCAATATCAACTAAATTGATTGTTACAACACCTTGATTAAATCTTCCATAATACTTATGTTTTGAAGAACTATTCAACGCATGTTCATTATTTTCCCATCCCGCATGTGTAAAACGATCAGGTGTCAAGAAAGATCTACAACCCATACATGGATATACATCATTCTTTAATTCTTTCATGATCTTTGCGGAAATATAATCAGGAACCATTCTCTTAGCTGTACATTCTGCAGCTAATTTTGTTAAGTAATAATATTTAGAATCATCTGTAATATTATCTTCATCTAAACAATAAATGAGTTTAGGGAATGCAGGTGTAATATAAACACCCTTTTCATTCTTAACACCTTGCATTCTTTGTTTCAACATTTCTTCAATGATGAGTGCAAGATCATCTCTTGTTTGTCCTTCTGGCACTTCATCCAAATACATGAATACAGTCACAAATGGTGCCTGTCCATTTGTTGTCATTAATGTAATGATTTGGTATTGAATTGTTTGAACACCTGTTGTAACTTCTCTTTTTACTCTTTCTTCCACAATCGTATTGATTTTTTCTTCATCTACCACAACCCCTGCAGCTTCCATTTCTGCTTTCACAGATTTTTGGTATTTCTTTCTAGAAATATCAACAAATGGTGCTAAATGAGACAATGTGATTGTTTGACCACCATATTGATTGGATGCAACTTGGGCAATGATCTGTGTAGCGATATTACAAGCAGTTGCGAAGCTATGTGGTTTATCAATGTGTGTGCCAGAAATCACTGTTCCATTTTGTAACATATCTTCTAGATTCACTAAACAGCAATTGTACATTGGTTGTGCGAAATAATCAGAATCATGGAAATGAATGATTCCCTTTTCATGCGCATCCCAAATCTCTTTTGGTAGTAAGAATCTTCTTGTGATATCTTTAGAGACTTCACCAGCCATATAATCACGTTGTGTAGAATTCACAGTTGGATTCTTATTAGAGTTTTCTTGCATAGCTTCTTCATTATTACGTCCTAATAATGAAAGAATCTTTTTATCCGTTGTATTGGCTTTACGCACCAAAGCTCTTTCATAACGATATGTAATATAATTATGTGCGACTGTATATGCACCTTCTGCCATCAATTCATATTCTACTAAGTCTTGAATTTCTTCTACAGAAATAGCACGTGCAATATCATTGCATTTTTCAATAACTCTATTTGTAATTTCTGTGATTTTTTCACTAGAAATACGTCTATTCTCTTGTGTTGCGACATTTGCTTTTTCAACGGCATGAAGAATCTTTTCCGCATCAAAAGATACTTCTTCGCCACTTCTCTTAATTACATTCATATATACATACCCTCTTATGATAAATAAATAGTTGGAAATCCAACTATCTCTTTTATCCTTCAAAAGGATACTTCCTTTTAACTTCAGTTTCAAGTAAAAAATGATCAAAAATGAAGATAATTTATTTGTTTAATCCTTCACAAAAAATTTTTTTCATGAACCCTTCATAAGTCCAATAAAATAGGCATTTTCAAATTTTCATTTTTTCATTACATTTTTTCATTTCTTATGAATTCTTGGAAATACACTTTTTTGTAATCCATAGATAGAATGATTCTTATTACAAATATAAGAAACTGCACAAACAATAAAGAAGTATGGCATATATGTAAAGCCAAAAATCTCACTTCCAACAAAGATTGCCGCAAAAAATGTATTCGTTCCCGAGCTAAATACAGCCGCATATCCTAGCATAGCCGCAAATGCACTATCGATTCCAAAGAGCGGGCCAACAACAGCGCCTAACGTCGCACCAATCGTAAATAGAGGCACTACTTCTCCTCCCATTAAACCAGAGCACATCGTTAATATCGTTAATCCAAATTTCAATATCCAATCATACGCATATATTTGTTCGCGATTGATTGCCATTGTAATCAAATTACCGCCTGCACCAGAATATCTACCACAATGACAAACAATTAATAAAACTGCCACTGCTGAACCTAATACCAACGATTTACGAATTGGATTTGGAAATAAAGAAGCTGCTTTATGTTGAGCAGTATGCATACAGAAAGAGAACGCATCCCCAACGATTCCAAACAGAATTCCTAATACTACTAAAACAAGCATTGTTTTTGTGTTCCAATTTAATGAACCAGAAAAGGCAATCGTAGAAGAAGATAAACCTAAAAAAGAAGAAGTCGTTGCGGCAACATAAGCAGAAACTAATGATGGTAAAAAGATTGGATAACGAATTTCTCCTGCTATCAACACTTCCATCGCAAATAAAACACTCGCAATTGGCGTTTGAAACAATCCAGCAAACCCTGCAGATAAACCAATTGGCAATAAATACTTACTGGCATTTTCTAGATGAATCTTGTCCGCAAACCAATTAGAAACCGTAGCCCCTATCTGCATCGCTACGCCTTCTCTACCAGCACTACCACCAACCAAATGTGAAATCCAAGTTCCATACATCGCAAATGGGATGAGTAATAATGGAATATCTTTTTCTTTTCCACTTTCCACTTCAAAAACAAGTCCCATTCCTTTTTTGCATTTTCTACCATACTTTTGAAATACATAAGAAACAAGCACTGCGCCCAAAGGAATACAAATCAGAAAATATAAATTATGCATTTCTCGAATTGTTGTTAATTTTCCTAAAACAATTCCAAATAATGCATCAATCGCACCAGTAATAACTCCTATAATAACTGCCAACAAGCATAATACAATTTGTACTTTTATATTCTTAAAATATTCCAAAATAAACGACATATCTTTTCCCCTATAACCGAGTACAAGTGTAGAACTTTATATGTGTATAATCAAGAATTTGATTCAGGCAAGAATTTCTTTGCAATTATAAATGACAATATAATCATAATCGAACTAGCTAAAAACAATAATTGATACTTCTCTTCAACTATTTTCCCAATAACAACCGGAAATATAACACTAATAAAACTACTAATCGATCCTAATACGCCTAAAGAAACTCCACCGTTCTTTTCATCCAAGCAAGAAACTATGTATGCAAATGTTATCGGAGATAAAATATCTTTTATCATCGTTAAAAATATTGCAAAGTAAAACACAATTAGATTTTTTGTCAAAGAGAATAGTAATGCTGGAATAATATCAAAAACTAAATCAAATAAAAAATATTTTTTCAAATTAATATGGTCTGTCTTATTAGCAATTAACATACTACCGATTGCATTTACAAACGTCATGATTCCAGAGAAAGCAAGTAATGAACTTATATCTGCTCCCAAATTCATACCAATCTTTCCAATAAAATCATAAATCGAAGCAAATAACCCATTCGTTATATACACACACGAAAACACAATGATTTCTTTATTCTTTAGAATCTGTAATAAACTTTTTAGATTAAACTTTTCTTTTCCTTCTCTTATCTCTTCACCAGCAAACTGAATTCGATTCACAAAGAACAGATGGATCAAATACATAGCAGAAAATAAAATAAACACTTTCGAATAACCAACATATCTAACTAACGTTCCACCTAGCATTACCCCAATTGACATGCCAGAATACAAAAATAAATCTCTAATCGAAAAAAATTTATCTAATTCATCCGAAGAAACACAAAAATTAATTTTGTTTCCAACTGAGTTATTAAATACTGTTCTTCCGCAACATATTAATAGCGCTGAGAGAATTAAAATATATAAATTCACTTCACCAAATATAGCTAATAATGCAGAACCTAAAACAACAAAAAAAGAAAAAATTATATTAATCTTTTTTACATTAAAACTATAAGATACGATTGCGATAAAGGTTGGAAGAACAATATTCAATAAATTTAAAATGGATAAAAAAATACCATATTCACTCGTTCCATAATACGAATAAAAGAAATAAGATAACAATTCTTCTAATGGTCCATCCGCTAGAAAATATAAAAAATAGATCAAATATACATTCTTATATTGTCTAAGCATACGTTTTATATTATTCACCTTCATATAAAAATCCTTCTTTCATCAAGCATTTAATTAACTTATGATTTTTTTAATTTTAACATCCAATTCTTTCTCAAAACAATTTATCAATTTATCGATATTTTTATACCATATAAATTTCCAAAAAAAAAAGAAAAAAAGCTCTTTAGCATTTAAAACTAAAGTGCTTTTTAGCCATTCTTTTCAGTTGAATTCCAAACTCAAATATATTCAATCAAAATATTCTTTCATAGATCTTTGAGATCCTAGTTTATTAAAGTCATTAATAAATGTATCTACTGCTTCATCAATTGTGGCATTCTTTACAAATGCATCAATCACGCTAGGAGCACAAGTCGCTGAACCAATTCCATATTCACAGAGTTCTAATACTTGTTGACTGTTTTTAAAAGAAGCAGCTAATACCATACAATCCATATCATTCTTTACTAAAATATCATGAATATCTTTTGTAACTTTTACACCATCATATCCTAGATTATCAATACGATTGACATATGGCGCTACATAACTCGCTCCTGCTTTTGCGGCTAGATAGGCTTGCATTGGTGTATATACAACTGTTCCACATGTTAGAATTCCTTTTTCTTTTAGGATTTTGATAGCTTTGAAGCCTTCTGGAATAGAAGGAATCTTTACAACCGTATTCTTTCCTAAAACATTAGTAATGGCGATTGCATCTTGTACCATTCCTTCTGCGTCTTTTGGTAAAGCTTGTGCGAATAAGATTCCTTCTTCACCAATAAAATCTCTAATTTCTTTTAATACTTCTTTTGGATTTCTATTTTGTTTGCTGAGAATAGATGGATTTGTTGTTACACCATCGATTGGATATAGATCATATAAACGTTTGATATCTTCAATATTTGCATCATCAATAAATAATTTCATTTCTTTCCCTCTTATAAAGACTGTTCTGTTCTTCCAATAATATCATCTTGTGTTTTCTTACTTAATACATTGAAGAATGCCGAATAACCTGCAACTCTAACAATGAGATCTTTATGTTTTTCAGGATGCTTTTGCGCATCAATCAATGTTTCTTTTGAAACGATATTATATTGAACATGATAACCATGTAATCGATTAAAGAATGCACTGATCAACATTTCTAACTTTTGTTTATTTTCTTCTGTAGCGATCATAGTTGGTGTCATCTTTTGATTCAACAATACACCACCTGTGATTTTTTCTGTAGGCAATTTTGAAACTGTTTTGAAGACTGCTGTTGGTCCAGATTTATCACAATTATGTGCTGGTGAACAGCCTTCAGCTAATGGTTCCCATGCCTTTCTACCATCTGGTGTAGCGAATGTCCCCATACCTTGACCAACATTTGCGGAAATCGAAGAGGTACCACCATAACGAATACCACCAATAGGTCCTCTACCATATCTTGTATTTGGATATTTTTTGATTTCATCTAAGTAAGAATCATATGCTTCCACAACCAATTGATCGACTTCATCATTATCATTTCCATACTTTGGTGCTTCATTGATCAACATTTGTTGAATCTTTTGATTCTCTTCAGAATTAAAATCATCCATGATAGCGTCCCATAGTTGTTGTTGTGTTAGTTTCTTTTCATCATATACAAGTTTTTTGATTGCAGCTAAAGAGTCTGCCATATTTGCGATACCAACTTGTAATCCAGAAATAAAATCATAGACAGCACCACCTTCTTTGATTGTCTTGCCTCTTCCAATACAATCATCCGTCAAACAAGAACATAAGATATCTGGTACATCTCTTTCACTTGCTTTATCGATGGCATTTTCAACAATCACAGAATATCTTGTCATCTCTCTAACTGTTTTATCCCAAGCAGATACTAATTCTTCATATGTTTGGAAATCTTTAAAATATCCATAGCCTTTTGTGAAACGCTTACCACTTGTTACATCAACGCCATTATTCATCGTACATAACAATACTCTAGGAAAATTGATATAAGACATACCTGTACAACGATATCCCCATTTTCCTGGCACTGCAGTTTCTACGCATCCAATCGCACTATAGTTGTATGCATCTTCTTCTTTCACGCCCCAATTCATAAAAGAAGGAATAATGATTTCATCATTGTTGAATGCTGGCATACCAAATCCTAGTTTCACTACTTCAATACATTCATCATAGAATTCTTTATTCAAATTCTTATGATAACGCACAGTTAAATTTGGCTGTGTTAATCGCGTTTGTGCGACTGATCTTAATACTAAGAATGATAATTCATTGACTGCATCTTTTTTATCAACTGTTTGTCCACCAATCGTTACATTTTGGTACATTGGAGAGCCCGCAGATGAGAGTGTATGTGCTTGTGAACGTACTTTATTGATTGTTAATGTTTTGATCCATAAACAATCTAATAGTTCTAATACTTCGTCATCTGTAATCTTTCCTTCTTCTTTATCTTTTTGATAATAAGGATACATGTATTGATCAAATCTACCATAAGATAATGAATGCCCATTAGATTCAATTTGTAGTATCAATTGAATGAACCAAACAGACTGTACAGCTTCTTGAAATGATTCTGCTGGATAATATGGAACTTTTGAACAAATATCGCTCATTCGTAATAGTTCTTCTTTTCTATTTTGATCTATTTCTTTTTCACTCATTTCTTTCGCTAGTAAAGAATAGCGATTCGCAAAAGTATGAACACCTTCAATCACAGTTAATACAGCTTTATAAAAGATTCTCTTATCAATTGCATCAGGCTCTGTTAAATCCAAAGCATCTAATAATTCTTTAACTCTTGTTTCATAACCAACAAGTCCTTCTTTTAATAATCTTTGATAATTGACAGCTAAATGTGCATCTCCAGCATTCAATTTGCCTTCCATACCAAACACACCTGTTTCCATAAAAACAGAAACGTCTTCTGGTAATAATGCTTCTCCTCTTGCACGTAAGTTATTGTTATCCCAAAATGGAGCAATATCCCTTAATTGTTGTTTTGTTTCTTCTGTAATGTAGAATACATCACCATCTCTTTTTTCAAACAAATCTAATTCATCAATAATGAATTTCATTGTGTATTCCGGAAATACCGGTGCATTACGATTCTTTGTTGCTTGGTTTCCAACAAGTAATGTTTTATCTTCAATATAAATAGATTGTTTTTTCAAGATTTCTTTTAACATCAATGCACGTAACATCACACGTGGTTGATTTTGATGTTTCTGATATACATCTGTAACAATGACTGCTCTTTCAGCATCTACATAAGGTTTTTCATCAAGTACTTCTTCTCGAAATTCTTGCATTCTTTTTGTTAAAGCTCCAAAATGTTCTACGTTTTCCATGTTCATTCCTTTCATTCGTAAGTTTTTTACGCTTTCAATATATCATTTAGACAAAATAAGTCAATCATTTTATTACGTTTTTAATTATTTTCAGTTTCATTCGTAAGTTTTTAGTTTCAATATCATGATTTCTATGATATGATGCCAATGGAGAAAAGATATATGTCAGCAAATAGAAATCAAACAGGTGTTGTATTTAATATTCAAAAATTCAGTGTGAATGACGGACCAGGAATTCGTACCGTTGTGTTTTTAAAAGGATGCCCTCTTCATTGTAAGTGGTGCGCAAATCCAGAATCTCAATCTACCAAAGTACAAATCTTATGGGATCAAAAGAAGTGTATTGGATGTAAGCATTGTATAGAAACATGCCCTAACAACGCAATCCAACAACAAGGAAATAACATTATCATTCAACACGATTTATGTAAGGGTTGTTTAAAGTGTGAGAAGGAATGTCCAGGGAATGCATTAAAACACGAAGGTGATACTAAAACTGTACAAGAAGTATTAGATGTTGTACTACAAGATGAAGTATTCTATGAAGAAAGCGGTGGTGGCGTTACGTTAAGTGGTGGTGAATTATTAGCACAACCTACTTTTGCGATTGAACTACTCAAAGCGTGTAAAGAAGAACAGATTCATACAGCTTGTGAAACAACAGGATTCGCACAAACAGATACTTTTCTAAAAGTAATTGAAAATATAGATTACATCTTATTTGATATGAAACATTGGAATACAGATATGCATCATAAATATACGGGTGTTCCAAATGAATTGATCTTAGAAAATATCAAAAAAGCGATTGAATCAGGTAAAACCGTTTTACCAAGAACACCTGTTATTCCTGGTTTTAATAATACTTTAGAAGACGCACAAGGTTTAGCTGATCGTTTAAAATATGTTGGTGCAACAAGAGTACAATTATTACCTTTTCATCAATTTGGTGAAAATAAATATGATTTATTGAATGAAAACTATTATTATAAAGATGTTCCTGCATTACACAAAGAAGATTTGAAGGAATATCAAGATATTTTGATTCAAAATGGAATTGATGCATTCTTTTAGGAGTTCATATGAAAAAAAATAGAGTTTCCAAAATATTAGAACTATTAACAGAACAAAAGAAAATAGATGTCGTAAAACTATCTGAACTATGTAATGTATCTCAAGTTACGATTCGTAAAGATCTTGATGCGTTAGAAGAAAAAGGTCTTGTGAAAAGAATACATGGGTACGCTGAAATCAATAACGCAGATGATATTAATGGAAGACTTGCATATCACTATGATGAAAAAATGAAGATAGCACAAAAAGCAAGCACACTCATTCAAGATGGAGATACGATCATGATTGAAAGCGGTAGTTGTTGTGCACTACTTGCATCTATCCTTTCTAGCAAGAAAACAAATCTAACGATCATCACAAACAGTGCATATATTGCCGAATCTTTAAGAAACACACAAACAAATGTCATTTTACTCGGTGGTATCTATCAAAAAGATTCTCAATGTTTGGTTGGTCCAATGATATCTGAAAGTATCAAAAACTTTCACGTAAAATACTTCTTTATTGGAACAGATGGTTATTCCTCTACAACAGGATTCACAAACAAAGATCAATTACGTGCACAAGCAGTAAAAGATATGGCTACTTCTGCAGATCAAATCATCGTTGTCACGGAAAGTGATAAATTCAATCGCATCGGAACAGTACCAATGAATCTAACCACCCCTATCACTGTGATAACAGATGAAGCATTATCCAAAGAAATGAAAAATGAATTCATCCAGAAACAAATTAAAACCCTGTAGTAATCTACAGGGCTTTGTTTTACTTTTCAAATTCTTCTTTTACTTGTACTAGCAATTCTCGAATTGGTAGATGTTGTGGGCACACCTTTTCACACATACCACACTTCACACATTCACTTGCCTTAGAATGTCCATCAGATACTAATACATTGTTGTAGTAATAATCTGCATTCCAATCACCAAATGTCTTCTTTGTATTGTAGTTAGAAAACATTTCAGGAATACGAATATTTCTAGGGCAGTGGTTTTCTTCCACACAATAATGACAGGATGTACATGGAATCATCTTATGTGAGCGGAATACTTCTGCCACTTTCTCTACTGCTTCAAATTCTTCAGCTGTAAATGGTTTAAAATCTTTCATGAATGAAATATTATCAACCATTTGTTCATACGTAGACATACCAGAAAGTACAACTCTCATGTTTTTAAATGAAGCTGCGAAACGAATCGCATAGGATGCATTAGAACCACCATGTAAAGCGTCAATGATTGGTTGAGCATCTGTAGGTAATTTCACAAGATTGCCACCCTTTACAGGCTCCATGACTAATACTGGTTTATCATGTTTCTCACATACTTCATAAACGAGTTTAGATTGTACAGATAAATCATTGTAATCTAAGTAATTGAATTGAATTTGTACAATTTCAATTTCTGGATATTCTGTTAAGATTTGATCTAACACTTCTGCACGATCATGGAAAGAAATACCTACATGTTTTACTTTTCCTTCTTTCTTTAATTCAAATGCAGTTTCATACGCTTTACATTGTTTGAACTTTTCAAATTCACGCGCATTTTGTG
>CAVKTV010000022.1:0-7297 GCA_963659075.1 Lachnospiraceae bacterium
TTTTGATTATCTTTCGAAATATTTCTTACGATCTTCAGATAAGTTATCGCAGTAATAACGAACTGTTAATGAAGAATTCACTTTATCAGCTTCTGTTGGTTCGACGATAAAGCTGTCGCCTTCTAACATGCAGTTTAGAATTGCTTCACAAGTTGATGATAAGTTATCTACACCTGCTTCAACTTCTGTTAAAAGATCACCTGCATTGACTTCAATGTAAAGCCAATCCATAGCGTGAGCTTCACCCTTCTTCCAATTGATGATATCTTCATAATCCTTTGAAGATTTCTTATTTACAACTGGAGCAGCTTCCTTCTTTACTGTCTTTTTAGCAGCTGTTTTCTTAGGAGCAGCTTTCTTCGCTGGAGCTTTCTTAGTAGCAGCCTTCTTAGGAGCAGCTTCCTTCTTTACTGTTTCCTTTTTAGCTGGAGCTTTCTTAACAGCAGTTTTCTTAGGTGCAGCTTCCTTCTTTACTGTTTCTTTTTTTGCTGGAGCTTTCTTTGTTTCTTCTACTTTTACTTCAGCCTTCTTAGGAGCAGCTTCTTTCTTCACTGTTTCTTTCTTAGCTGGTGTCTTCTTAGGTGCAGCTTTTTTATCTGGTGTTTCTTTCTTTACAGTTTCTTTTACTGTTGCTTTCTTTTCTGTAGTCTTTGTTTCAGTACTTACAGTTTTCTTTGCTGGCATGATCATACCTCCCTTTAATACACAAATTATAGCATATTAAATCAATAAGAATGAAAAATATTTCACAGGAACGTTTATTCTCATGATAATATTAAATAGAGAAAGTCGCTTTTATGATCGTTAATAAATATGAAATGAAGAAAATAGAAGAAGAATCTGGCTATTCTGCACAAGAACTCATGGATATGGTTGGAAAAGCTATTGCCAATAAAATCAAGGAAAGCTTTTCAACAAATTCTAAAATCATTATTCTTGTAGGAAATGGTAATAATGGTGGTGATGGTTATACGATTGCACACTATTTAGAAGATTATTCTTATCAAATATTACAACTTGATGGTAAGCCTAAGTCTTTAGAAGCAATCCATGCATCAAGTTTGATTGATTCTCATTTCATTCATTCTTTTGATACAAAATATTTAAATGATGCGGAATTAATTATTGACGCTGTCTATGGTTTCTCATTTCATGGAGAATTAAAACCAGAAATCAAAAAGATATTTAGAATCATCAATCAATCTCATAAAACAATTTGGTCAGTTGATATCAATAGTGGTGCAGAATGTGATAGTGGTCATTTTGATATAGATACGATTCATTCTGAATTAACACTCGCAATTGAGTGTTATAAACCATTTCATTTATTACACAAAGAACATGGATTATTTATAAATTGTGAATGTATTGATTTGAATCTCGATCATTCTATTCAAACAAAATATCATGAAATGAATGAAGAATTGTTCTTTCAAGCATTTCCAAAGAAAAGTGAAACTTCTTATAAAGGATCCTATGGAAAAACATTGATCGTTGGTGGAGGATATGGAACTGCAGGTGCCTTAAGTCTAAATATCATTGGTGCTAAAACTGTAGGCGCACCTTATATCAATGTTGGATTACCAGATGAAATCTATAATATCGTTGCCACACAACATATCACACCTGTATTTCATCCATTTGGACATGAGACATGGGAAAAAACTTTAGAACCTCTTATCCAAGACGCAAAAGCGATTGTGTTTGGTTCTGGTGCCACAAAACTTTCTCGTAAAACAGAATGTATGGATAAGATCTTACAAGAATCCACTAAGCCAGTTGTATTGGATGCGGAAGCACTAAGATTACTTGTACATAATACATGGGTTTTACGTTTCGTACATTGTCCAATCATTCTTACACCTCACTTAGGTGAATTCGCTGCATTATGCAATCAACCAATTGAAGTGATTCAAGATCGTAAAATTGAATACGCAAAAGATTTTTCTCAAAAACATAAAGTCTATGTTGTATTGAAAGGTCCTAATACAATCGTCACTTCACCAAATGGTGATCTTTACATCAATCAAAGTGGGAATCAATCTCTCGCCCAAGCTGGTTCAGGTGATTTATTAACTGGTATGATCGTTGGTTTATTAACATTAACAGCTGACGTATTTACAGCTATCTGTATGGGAGTATGGTTACATGGATACTTGGCAGATTATGGAAAACAATTCTATGCAATGCATACATTCCCAATTGAAAAATATCCTGAAATTATGAATGAATTATTAAAAAAACACGGACTTTGATCCGTGTTTTCTTTATCCTTTTAATCCTTCTTCTTGTCTTTGCATGTTTTCTACAACAACATCGTAGATATCACCAATGGATTGACCATATTCAAGAATCAACCAAGGTTCATTTGTGTGAAAATGAATCTTGATCAATGTATCATCACCTACAACAAGTAAGCAATCACCTTTAAAATGTTCAGTGATGTAATCATTGATCTTATCTTCATCTAAATCATGTCCATCAATCAATAACTGTGTATCAAATTTAAATTCTAATTGTTCCATATTTCCTCCAATGAATGATTTCATTTTATCACCACAACAATTGAAAGTCATTTAACATTATATCTATATTTGACACCGTCCGATTTCGTACTTATAATATTGTCCGATATCAGACAAGGAGAATATATGAACGCAATTCAAACAAATCATAAATACAATGAGCTATATAATAAAATGACTGGTGTTTATCGTACAATTGTAAAACAATATGATATTTCAGAATGTCAATTTTGGATCTTATATGCATTAACAGAAGAACAAAAACCATTAACACAAAGTGAATTAATGCGTTATATCAACGCTCCAAAACAAACAATTCATTCCGCAATTCATAAATTAATAGATGAAAAAATGATTTTACTACAAGAAATTAACGGAAAGAAAAAATCTTATATTTTATCTCAACAAGGAAAAGAATTATCAGAAAGAACTGTTCAAATTGTCATGCAAGATGAAATCAATGTATTTGAACAATTCTCTGAAGAAGAAAGAAATCAATTCTTATCTTTAACACAAAAATATATTGAATTATTAGAAAGTGCAGGAATGAAATAATGAAAATACAATTATCCGATCACTTTACATATAAACGATTATTACGATTTGTCTTTCCATCTATTGTAATGATGGTATTTACTTCTATTTATGGTGTTGTAGATGGATTCTTTGTATCTAACTATGCAGGGAAAACTGCATTTGCGGCTGTGAATTTAATTATGCCATTCATCATGATTACTTCAGGATTAGGATTTATGTTTGGTACTGGAGGTTCTGCGCTTGTTTCATTGAAATTAGGTCAAAAAGATGAAAAGAATGCCAATCGATATTTTATGATGATTGTTTTCGCAACAATTATTTTTGGAGCTATTCTTTCTATTCTAGGTTTTATTTTCACTCCACAGATAGCTAGATTACTTGGGGCAACAGATGCGATGTTAGAAGATTGTATTATCTATGGAAGAATCAATATGGTTTTTAATGTTCCATTCATGTTACAAAACCTTTTTCAAGCTTTCTTTATTACAGCTGAAAAACCAAAGCTAGGTCTATATACAACAATCGCTGCAGGATGTGCGAATATGGTATTAGATTTCGTATTTGTTGGAATCTTTCCGTGGGGTGTTGTAGGTGCTGCTGCTGCGACGGCGATTTCTCAATGTATTGGTGGAATCTTCCCTATCATTTATTTCATGAGAAAAAACGATTCTAGATTATCTCTTGTGAAAACAAATATTGAAATGGATGTTATTGTTAGAGCTAGTAGTAATGGTGCTTCAGAGTTGATGAGTAATATTTCATCTTCTTTGATTTCAATGTTATATAACCTCCAATTAATGAAGTACTTTGGTGAAAATGGTATCGCAGCATATGGCGTATTGATGTACGTACAATATGTATTTGTCGCAATTTATTTAGGATATACAATTGGATCTTCTCCTATCATTTCTTATCATTATGGTGCTTCTAATGAAACTGAAATACAAAATATGTTTCAGAAAAGTTATTCTTTAATTCTTGTTTCAGGAATTCTATTAACAATTACCGCAAACTTAGCTTCTGGTCTCATTGCGAATATATTTGTTGGATATGATGCAGAACTACTTCAATTAACAAAATATGCATTCACTTTATTTTCATTGATGTTTGCTCCTGCAGGTATCAACATCATGACTTCTGCATTCTTCACCGCATTAAACAACGGAAAAATTTCTGCGTTGATATCTTTTCTAAGAACGTTGATATTTCAATCTAGTTCTGTTTTATTACTACCACTCATTATCGGAAAAGATGGTATTTGGTTATCTGGAGTGAGTGCAGAAATCTGTGCAATCCTTGTTTCTATATATTGTATCTTTGCGTTTAAAAATGAATATCATTACATTCAAAAAAAGAAGTGTTAGTGTTGTAGCACTTCTTTTAATGTTTAAAGAATTTTTTTAGTGGAATATCTAATGTAGATGCATTATCTTTTTTTCTTTCTTCTGCATCCTCTTGTTTTTTTCTATCAATAAATTTTGGAATAGAACCTGTTACGATAGCTGGAAGTTCATCATCTTCCTCTTCTTCCGATTCAGGAAGTACTAGATCATCAAAACCAACCATCTCTTCTTTCACTTCATTTTTTTCTTCTATCAAATCTTCATCTAGATCATTATTGAACACTTCATCTTCCTCTTGGAATGGATTAACTTCTTTCAACTTTTCTTGAATGAGTGTTGGTTCTACATAATCATCTGTACCTATCTCAATTGTTCCAGGATCTTGTTCTGTTTCTAGATCAATGAATGATTGTTCTTCTTTCACCTTTTCTTTGATGATTGTTGGCTCTAGATAATCCTCAGCATCCATTTCGATTGGTTCATGTTCATCTTTTGTACCTAAATCAATGAATGGTGTCTCTTTTTGTTCTTCTTTCACAAAAGGATGTTCTTCCATCAAACGATAAGACCTGTATTCTGTATCAACTTCTTTTATTTTATCCGTATCTGTAGCTTTTCTTAAACGGACAGCGATATATTGCTTGGAAGGTAGCGCAATTCTAAACTTTCCATGGAATACTCCCGCAAAGCGAATCGTCATATCCCAAGTATCTAATACATCTACAGCGTATTCTGTATCATCATTGATATAAAAATCTCTGTAACCTGGTCTTTGGAATCCATAATAGAAAATATATTGTGATTTTTCTTCCGCATTTATTTCGGATTGAGGAATTGCACATGTACTATCCCATTCATTGTTGAGTGGCGCAATAGAACTAGGCATTTCTTCCATAACTTTCTTCAAAAAGCCAAATCGTTTATAACTTTCACCATGGAGTTTACCCCCATGTGCCCACCAAAGAATATCTTCATCATTGAGATATGTTTCTCCATGTCCAGGATATCCACCTCTCATTGCCGTTTCCCAAAATCTTCTAAGTTCTTCTTCTGCAGTTAAATTACCCCAACCAAATTGAATATTACCTTCATATCCAAGTTCATCTACTACAACTGGCTTATGAAATTCTTCTCTTAAAGTATCTGTCACTTCAACTGTTTTATATAAATCAATTCGTTGATATGAAACATGTGTGATCCAATCTTTCGATTGATCATATACTTTTAAACAATTATGAATAGAACGTAAATGATGATATGGATCATTCTTCACT
Source organism: Lachnospiraceae bacterium (assembly GCA_963659075.1). GTDB lineage: Bacteria > Bacillota_I > Bacilli_A > Erysipelotrichales > Erysipelotrichaceae > Bulleidia. The sequence continues at coordinate 5,680 of CAVKTV010000022.1, forward strand.
AAAATAGACGCATTATAATCAAAATCTTCTACAGATTTCTTTGTGAATAGATCCCATTCATTTGCCATTGCCCACCATACATTTCTATAACACGCAAAACGAGCAATCACGTATTTTAAATAGAGTTCATCTTCTTCTCTACTCATAGAAGAAAATCCCCAACGATCATATGGATGGAACAAAATCAAATCTGCTTCAATTCCTAAATCACCTAATTTTTGAATTTGTTCTTCAATATTTCTAAAATATTGTGGATCAAATCTTGTCTTATCAAATGTATTTCCTTCATCCTTTCCCATATAATCCATAAAATTATCTTCGTTTAATATGCTTGCGTCCATTGGTGTTCCAACATATGGAAAATATTCTGGGTCTTTAAAATTATAAACATAGTGTTTTGGAAAAATACAAAAACGCATTTTATTGAATGAAGAATCTTTTAATGTATTTAATGTATTCTGTTTTGTCTCTTCATCTTGTAGATGCCATACATAAGATGTCGTTCCAATAGAAATATATGGTGTTCCATCCGCATATTCAAAATGATATTGATCCTTTACATGAACAGGTCCATGATTATTCTCTTTTGGTGAATCAACAATAAATGTTCCAGAAAAAACCTTTTCTGTAAAAGATGCATGTAATACAAATGAGTAGTTTCCTTCATAAGATGGCATAAAGCGAATCTTATAAAGTCCATCTCCATCATAAAATCCATTAATACATACGCTTTCATTTTCAGATGTAAATATTCCAGTAAATACTTCATCCACAAAAGGATTACCCTCTGTTTCCCCTTTGATTGTTGCTTCAAATACGCCCCATTTATTCACATGAATCGTTTCCATAACTTTCCCCTTTTATTTCTTTTATTCTATTTTACATGATTTCTTAAAAAACCAGGTATTAAAACCTGATTTTATATTATTTTGTTAATATTTCTCTAGATTCTTTTGAATTCAATTCTACGATTTTATTGAAATATTCATCTTGATTCATTTCACCTTTATCTAAAACCGTTTCGATATTTCCATCTTTGATATAAACAAGTCTAGAAGTAAAAGAGGCAATGAGTGGATCATGTGTGACCATAACAATTGTTACACCATTCTTCTTATTCATATCTTGTAATAATTGTAATAATTCGCTTGAATTAACAGAGTCTAAATTACCAGTAGGCTCATCAGCCACGATAATATGTGGATTATTAATTAAAGCTCTACAAATCGCACCTCTTTGTCTTTGACCACCAGAACATTCATTTGGATATTTATGTAATAAAGAAGTAATTTGTAATTCTTCTGCGAGTTTTTGTACTCTTTTTTCAATTTCATCTTTTGATACATGTGCCAAAGCTAATGGCATTGCGATATTTTCATACATTGTATGTGTATCTAATAAGTTAAAATCTTGGAAAATAAATCCTAGATTCTGATAACGGAAATGTCCTATTTCATTGGCAGACATGGATTTCACATTTTTACCATTGATAAGTACTTTACCTTCTGTACATTCATCAATTGTAGAAATATTATTTATAAATGTAGATTTACCAGAACCACTTGGGCCCATGATTCCTACAAATTTTCCTTCTTTCACTTGAAAATTGATATCATGT